>CASBHZ010000001.1 GCA_949123685.1 uncultured Bacteroidales bacterium
GACCTCTCACTTTGGACAAATACTGCCATTGGTCAACGTGGAGAAAATTATGAACGTTTCAAGAAAATGAAAGCCCGGATTCTAATTGAAGAAGTGGAGAAAGAGTTTCCCGGATTAATCGGGGGAATAGATTCAATATACACCGCCACACCGCTCACTTATGCCGACTACACCGGCACGCAAGACGGATCGATGTATGGTGTGGCAAAAGACATCACGCTGGGTGCCGCATGCAGGGTGCCGCACAGAACCAAAGTGCCGAACCTTTTTCTCACCGGACAAAACATCAACTCCCACGGCATGCTCGGAGTGTTGGTGGGAAGCATTGTGACATGTGCAGAATTATTGACTGCAGACACTATCTATCAACAAATAATTGAAGCTAACCGATGAACACAAGTGCTTTAATAATAGGTGGAGGAATCGGAGGACTGTTCACCGGAGCTTTCCTTGCTAAAAACGGAATAACGGTAACAGTTCTGGAAAAGAACGCCATCATCGGTGGCGGACTGCAATGTTTTCACCGAAAAGATAAAATATTCGAGACGGGAATGCATGTGATGGGAGGTTTCGAAGAAAACGGGAACCTTTACAAGATATGTAAATATTTAGGAATCCTGGATTCTCTAAAGATACATCACATCAGTAATGACTGTTGCGATGAAATAAAATACAATAAAACAGGGGAAATCTTCCGCATCGCCTCCGGAAAAGAGAATTTTATCAGGCGTCTGTCTGAATATTTTCCTGACGAAGCTGAAGGTATAAGCAAATACGTGGACACTATTTTCAAACTGACGGAAGAAGTGCCCCTATTCTATCTTAAAGAGGCTCCGGAAGGGATTATGGTTCATACCCCGGATTTCATAATGCCGGCGGATGAACTTATATCGCGTTTCATATCCGACAAAAAATTGCAGGAAATACTGGCATATCTCAATCCTCTATACGGTGGGGTCTACGGACATACACCCGCTTATGTCCACGCCCTTATAAATGTGCTCTACATAAATGGCGCTTCCCGCTTTATTGACGGAAGCCAACAACTCGCGAATGCCCTTAAAACGGTCATTGAGACCAATGGAGGCTCCGTACTTCCAAATAAGGAGGTGTCTGCCATAGACATTACCGAAAAGGTAGTAACAGGAGTGCATACCACCGATGGAGAAACCTATACGGCTGACCGGTATATTTCAGCCGTTCATCCGGTGGAGATGCTTCGCATTGTGCCGCAAGGCACATTCTTGAGAGGATTCGTGAACCGTCTTAACGAGATACCTAACTCTTATTCCGCGTTCTCCCTGTTCATCGATTTGAAACCCGATGTTTTCCCATATATCGACCACACTTGCTATTATATGGAAGATTACGGACATATGTGGGATCAAGATATTCCCGATGGTGAAGACTGGCCTAAAGGATTCATGTATATGACACCTCCCGATTCAGATCAAGGCAAGTATGCTACGCGCCTATTGGTGCATTGCATCATGAGCTATGACCGGGTAAGAATATGGGAAAATACATCTGTCGGACACAGAGGGCAGGAATATGAGAATTGGAAAAAACAGCATGTCAATAAGATAATTGATAAACTTGAGACCTTATTTCCTGGTTTTCATGACAATATAGCCGAAATTTATGCCGCAAGTCCCCTGACAATACGTGATTACTATAGGACCAAGGAGGGTGCCATATTCGGATATCGCAAAGATTGCCAAAACCTTATATTTTCTCAATTGCCTGTGTATACCAAAGTTAAGAACCTGTTTCTGACCGGACAGAATATCAATCTGCATGGCATATGCGGTGTCCCCTTGACAGCTATTTACACGGCTGAGGCTATTTTAGGAGCAAACAGCATAATAAAGCAAATCAACAATGCCGTCTACAATCAGTAAAATATTATTTGCCATACCATTCTTGACAGCATGCCTTACATCAATCGCCCAGGTTGAGACAATAAACATATGGGAGGGCACGGCTTGCAAAGAGAATGTTAAGCTTACTCCATACCTTGCAACTGGAAAAGATAATACTGCTTGCATTGTGTGTCCGGGGGGAAGTTACTTCTGGCTTGATAAGAAGACTGAAGGTGCGGGGGTGGCGGAATGGCTGCGTGAAAACGGAATCTCGGCGTTTGTGCTTGAATACAGGGTGGCTGGAGTCCCCGCTTTCATCACTCATAACCGATTGCTTAAGAGGGGACACAGGTTTCCGGACATGCTCCAGGATGTGCAGAGAAGTATACAGGTAATACGGGAAAATGCAGTGAAATATGGAATAGATCCGGACAGGCTCGGAGTGATGGGATTCTCGGCAGGAGGACACCTGTCGGTAATGTCAGGACTTTTTTTTGACACCAACTCCATGCTCCCATTGGGAATCATACCGGTTCATTCCCTTCGACCGGATTTTATAGCCCCGATATATCCGGTGGTTTCATTGGTGGATAAATCGACACATAAACGTTCACGCCGCGGACTGTTGGGTGAAGGAAATTCAATCAGCCATATAATGAAAGATTCTTTGTCACTCGAAAAGCATGTCAGGAGAGACATGCCCCCTACATACCTGATGAATTGTATCGATGACCCGATAGTGGACTATCATAATTCCATACTCCTTGACTCAGCAATGACAAATGCCGGAGTCAAACACAGGTACGTCCAATTCACTACCGGAGGACACGGCTTCGGAGCAAATCCCAAGAAGACCTCTGCTGAGGCGATAACCTGGAAAAAAGATTTTATTAACTGGCTAAATGATTTATTCAGATGAAAGAGGAAGAAAAAGACATAGAGTTCCGGTCTTCAACGGAAATTGAGGAATATCAGAATGACAGATTAAGGGAGGCTATCGGATATATCTACGAAAATTCACGGTTTTATCGGAATTTGCTACAAAAAAACAACATCGATGTCAAGGAAATACGCACTATAGCAGACCTTGTGAAGATACCTTTCACGGATAAGAAGGATCTTCAGCTTCACAATGTCGATTTCTTATGCGTTCCGGTAGAAAAGATAGTAGACTACATCACCACTTCCGGCACTCTGGGCGATCCTGTGACATTCGGATGCACGGACAAAGACCTGGAACGTCTCGCCTACAATGAGATGAAATCTTTCTCTTGTGCCGGTGTGCGTCCGGGAAACATAGTGCAACTCATGACAACCCTCGACAAGAGATTCATGGCGGGACTCGCATATTTTCTGGGCATACGCAAACTCGGGGCAAGCGTGATCCGCGTTGGAAACGGCATGCCCGAGCTACAGTGGGACACAATCAACCGCCTGAAACCCGACACGCTGATGTGTGTGCCTTCATTCATACTCCGCCTTCTGGAATATGCCGAACAACATAACATCGATTACCACAACTCAAGCATAAAGCGTATCATCGGTATAGGCGAAGGTCTACGAGAACAGGACTTTAGCCTCAACCTTCTTGGCAAACGCATAAAAGACAAATGGGATGTGGAATTATTCGCAACTTATTCTTCAACGGAAATGGGGGCTACATTCTCCGAATGTCCCTACGGATGTGGCGGGCACGTGCATCCGGAACTAATAATCGTAGAAATAATAGGCGATGACAATCTTCCGGTTAAAGACGGGGAAATAGGCGAAGTCGTTATCACAACACTCGGGGTGGAGGGAATGCCGCTATTACGCTTCCGCACCGGAGACATGAGTCGCAAAGTGACTGAAAAATGCAAATGTGGACGCAATTCATACCGCCTCACTCCTCTCGTAGGACGAAAGAACAACATGATCAAGCTTAAGGGGACAACCATATATCCTCCGGCAATAAACGATGTCCTCGACAACACACCATATGTGATAAACTATGTGGTAGAAGTGCGCAACAGTTTTGCAGTAACCGACGAGGTGGTGGTGAAAGCGGGGGTATCATCCAATCAACCTTTCGATGTGATAAAAGACCTTAAGGACCGATTCAGATCAAGGATTCGTGTTGCCCCCATAGTTGAGATACTCTCGCCTGAAGACATAGGCAAGATAAATAATCCTGGAAATAACAGAAAACCGATCAAATTCATCGATAACCGTAAGAGATGAGCAGACTGACACTTTATATCTACGACCTGTTCAAGAGACGTCCGGTCTTGGCATGGGGACTGTTCCTTGTCTCCTCCTTAGCATTATTGTTATCTTTCCTGACACTCGGTTATAAAGAAGATATATCCGATTTTTTGCCTCTTGATGAGAAAAATCACACTGCGCTATCCGTTTATCAGGATATTTCCGGAGCAAACAAGATATATGCCATAATTTCCGCTAAAGACACTACGGACATAGATCCACAAGAGCTGGCAGACGGAGTGGAAGCATTTTCGGAAAACCTCATGAATATGGATTCCCTTCATTATATCTCGGATATAATGAAGGAGATAGACATGGATAAGATGCTTGGCGTGACAGAGGCTGTATATGAAAATATCCCCTATTTCCTGACCGACGAAGACTATACGCGAATAGATTCCCTGCTTTCCGACCCCGGATACATAGACCGGCAAATCGGAGAAGACAAACAGATGCTTCTTTTCCCCACATCCAATATTATGGCTTCCAATATATCCCGAGACCCCTTGAATCTTTTCACACCAATCCTCAGCAGATTGAAACATGGAGGGATGTCTATAGATTTCGAGACTTTCGACGGATATATTCTCTCTCCGGATTCCAAGAAAGCTATTGTGATACTTGAATCTTCATTCGGTGCGCACGAATCGGAACATAACGCGGCACTCTCGGCTATGCTTAATGAAGCCGTAGACATTACAGAAAAAAACAATGACAATCTCGACATACATGTAATCGGAGGTCCGGTCATAGCCGTGTCTAACGCAGACAGGATAAAAAGCGACAGCATACTGGCTGTAAGCATCGCGGGAGTGCTGATCCTTGCATTGTTGATATATGTTTTCCGCAATCTGCGAAATATACTGCTGATATTGATATCCGTAGGATGGGGATGGCTGTTTGCAATGGGAATCATAGCCGTTTTTTATGATTCGGTATCAATTATAGTGATAGGCATAGCATCCGTAATCTTGGGCATAGCCGTCAATTATCCACTGCACTTGATAGACCACCTGAAAGACAGTCCCCGGCGACGTGAGGCATTAAAGGAAATCATATCTCCACTGGTGGTTGGGAATATAACCACAGTCGGGGCATTCCTGTGTTTGGTGCCGCTGAACGCTCCGGCTCTTCATGATCTCGGTCTATTCGCTTCCCTCTTGCTGGTAGGCACCATATTGTTCGTACTAATATTCCTACCCCACGCTGTCAAAATCCGTAACACGAAAGGCACGATACCGACAGAGCCTAAACTCATATCCAAAATGGCAGGATTGTCTCTTGAAAATAACAGATGGATAATCTCAAGCGTATTGATCCTAACCATAGTTTTCGGTTTCTATAGCTTACGCACCGAATTTGATTCCGACATGAGAAACATAAACTACATGACCCCGGAACAGAAAGCAGACATGGCATATTTCCAAAGTCTCGTAAGCGCTTCGCATAACACAGAAAGCCTTTACATTGTCAGCAACGGAGAAAGTTGGGAAGAGACTCTGAAACAAAATGAGATAATTGATATAAAAATAGATTCTTTGATAAATTCGGGAGTAGCGACACGTCAGAACGAAGTGGCATCTTTCCTGACATCCAAGGAGAAGCAACAACAGCGGCTACAACTTTGGAAACGATTCAAGGATAAATATAATGACGTGCTCACTGCAGGACTTAAGAAAGCCGCAATAAACCATGGCTTCAATCCGGAGGCATTCGCGCCTTTCGCTGAAATAATATCGACAGATTACATGCCTGCGGATTTCGAAAGGTTCGAGGAACTCGCATCTACAGTATTCACCGGCAACATAAGCGAAGACAGCAACTCGGGACGCAAATCATTAGTCCAGGTGCTTGAAGTGCCGGCAGATATCATTGAAGATGTAAAAAACGCACTTTCCGGAAAAACCGGGTTCAATGGAATCTGTTTTGATGTCAAAGGGATGAACGGTTCCATTGCCAACACTCTCTCAGATGATTTCAACTACATCGGAATAGCCTGCGGATTCATCGTATTCATCTTCCTATGGATTTCCCTCGGCAGCATCGAACTCGCTATCGTTTCTTTCATGCCTATGGCTTTCAGCTGGATATGGATCCTTGGAATAATGGGAATGCTCGGCATCAAGTTCAATATTGTCAACGTTATTCTCGCCACCTTCATATTCGGACAGGGAGATGACTACACCATTTTTATGACAGAAGGTTTGACCTACGAGCTTGCATACCGGAAGAAACTTTTACAATCTTATAAAAACAGCATCATTGTTTCTGCATTGATAATGTTTATCGGAATCGGAACATTACTCGTGGCAAAACATCCTGCAATGAGATCCTTGGGAGAAATCACCGTAGTCGGCATGATCTCGGTCGTATTGATGGCTTACCTCTTTCCTCCTCTGATATTCAAATGGCTAACACAGCGCAAAGACGGCAAACTCCGCAACTATCCCATAACCCTCAAGGCTGTAATTACAGGTAGATATGACTTTTACACTTCTCGTCTGCGTCCTCAAAAAGGAGAACCGGACATATATCTTGCGATCGAATGTGCAATGGGAAGATACCTGTATAAAGGGAGGGAGATCGAAATGGCGGCAAAAAAAGCATTGAAAGAAATTAAAAGGAATATTTCGCGTATTGGAGAATATAATGACGGAGACACATTCATTGTCAATGACACCACAGGACAAGGCGAAATAGCCATTGTCCTCGCCGTTGCATATCCTGACAGTAAAGTCTTCGTAAAGGTTTATTCAGAAGATTCGGAAGCCATAATCAAAGGATGTATCCGTGATTTTGCACCTAACGTAAGAATTACAAAAGAACTTGACATCTCCTCTCTGCCGGGAAACTATCATTTCATAGGATAGGTCTGAAAGAACCGGCGGCAATTCGCTCGGCAACAGAATTTAGTCGGAGACATACAGAGCGCGTCAGAGACGAAGACGAAAGGGAACATACCAATCCGGATATGTTCCCTATGCTTCGTGCGGAAAAGCCGGAATCAGTCATCCTTGTCAAGGAAGAAAAGAGGGATGTTGGCAAGAAAGATATCGGGAGAGGAAAGAACGTCGCGGTAACGTATCAAGTCGCGGAGCTTTATGTCGGCGATAATGTAATTGCTTCGGGAGGAATTATACATCTCGTGGATCTGCTCGAACTCAATCAAACCGGGGATATCAGTGTCTTCATAATGGATATAGACTTTCAGCGTAACATCCGTTGTATATGCAGGAGTGTCTATATAACTCATCTTCTTGTATTCATAGCGATAACCGTGACGGCGTGCCATTATGTCGCTGAGGATCGAGGATGCCGTAGGAAGTCCACCGGCTCCTTTGCCGAACATGAACTGCCTGTCGTAACACTCACCACGTATAACCACACCATTGTATTCGTTATCTACGCTATAGATATATTTAGAAGGGCTGACAAATTCAGGCATCACGAACATGGTAAAAGAAGAATCGTTAACCTTGACAACCTGCGCCACAAGCTTTATCTTGACACCTTTCTCCCTTGCATACTGAATATCGGAATCATGTATAGTGGATATACCGTAGGTGAATATTTCATCGGGACGCACATACACGCCGAGTGCATGAACCGTTATGATAATTAGCTTGTATAGGGAGTCTTTCCCGCTGATATCGAAAGTGGGATCGCTTTCGGCGAAACCGAGCTTCTGTGCTTTTAACAATGCCGATGAATAATCCTCGCCATGATCGAATACGCGAGAGAGTATATAATTTGACGAACCGTTAAGAATACCTTTCACCTCAAGGAGAAGGTCGTTGTCATAATATTCTTCCAGATTGCGGATCACGGGTATTGAACCGCAAGACGAAGCATCGTAAAGTATAGCCGCATCATGCTTCTCTTGAAGTTCGATGAGTTCCGGAAGATGAACCGCGATCATCGCTTTTGAACCGGAAACGACAGGAATCCCTTTCTTCAATGCAGTGGTGACTATCCGGTATGATGCCTCGGCATCATCAACCACCTCCACAATGAGATTTATCTCAGGATCGTTGAAAACATCCTCCGGATTGTCGGTCATTACACCTTCCGGAACTTCCACATCCCTCTTTTTATCAATGTTACGCACACATATCTTACGTATCTCAGCATGCGCGTTCTTAGCTTGTGATATAACCCTATACACTCCCTGACCTACGGTTCCGAAACCGAAAAGTCCTATATTTATCTTATGATTCATTTTTCTATGAATGGTATTAAAATATTATTCAACTGTTCATGTTCTACAAGAAAACCGTCATGCCCAAACTGTGAGTCAATCTCAAAATAACGGGCACCCGGGATCATCGAGCAAAGCGTTTTCATCTCTGCCGGTGTGAAGATCATATCTGACGACAACCCTATCACCACCGATTCGGCATTCACCCTTGACAACGCCGCACCCACACCACCGCGATCCCTGCCTATATCATGAGTGTCAAAGGAATCAAGGATAGACATATATGAATATGCATTAAATCTCCGGCACAATTTCTCACCCTGATATCGCTGATAGGAACACGCTCTGTGTGGGTCGACGTGCGGATCATAGCCTTCCGGGTCTTGTTGTGTAAGGTTATAACCGGCACCGCCGCGATATGTAAGCAACCCTATCGCCCGCGCCGCCGCCATGCCTGCCATTCCCGCCTCGGGACATCTCTTGCCGAAAGTGATATCCGCCTCTATAGCCATGCGCTGCGTCTCGTCAATGGCTATTGTCCAAGGAGAAGCCTTGGCATCGGTGGCTATAAGTATAAGTTTGTCGAACCTTTCCGGCTCAGAGGCAATCCATTCCAATGCCTGAAATCCTCCAACTGAACTCCCAACAAGGGCATGAATCTTTCCTATACGTAAATGTGAAGCTAACAGAGCATGGGCACTGACAATATCCCGTATTGTCACAAGTGGAAAATCTCCATAATAAGGTTCACCGGTAGACGGATTAACGGAAAGCGGACCGGTTGTGCCGTAATGCGAACCGAGAATATTGGCACACACCACAAACCATTTGTCCGGATCAAGGAAGCCTCCCCGCTCCACAGTGTGCGGCCACCAGTCTGCTACATCGCTATTCGCGGTTAGGGCATGGCACACCCACACCACATTGGAGCCGTCGGCATTAATATTGCCATAGGTGTGATAAGCGATCGTGAGCCCGTCTATCTCTTTGCCCGACTCCAAAGCGAACGGAGCCTCATGATAATAATACTTGATCATAATCCTGTTTTTTCAAAAGCCTGCTCAAAATCGGATATTATATCCTCCACATCTTCCAGACCGAGGGATATACGGAGCAAAGTCGGAGTAACACCCGCCGACAGCATGTCAGCTTCCGACAGCTGCTTGTGGGTGGTAGAGGCTGGATGTGTCACAACCGTAATGGAATCACCGATCATCGTCATATGGGCGGCAAGTTCAAGAGCCTCTACAAATTTAACGGTTGTGGCGACATCCCCCTGAAGTTCGACATTCAGAACACCCGATGCACCATATCTGAAATATTTGGCGGCATTGGCATATGAAGGATGTTCGGGGAAACCGACATAGCTCACATTCTTCACTTTAGGATTATCCTTAAGGTATTCCGCAAGACGGCGCGTAGACTCCACCTGATGGCGAACCCTCAGCGATAAAGTCTCAAGACCGAGGAGCATCAGATAACTATCGAAGGCAGAAGGGCATGTCCCCAAGTCTCGCTGCCCGTCAACCCGACATTTAACAATGAACGCAGCATTTCCGAAAGCCTCATACAGGTTCAGTCCGTGATACCCCTCGGAAGGACCGTCAATCAAAGGATACCTGCCATTGTTCCAAGGGAATGTGCCGCCATCAACTATGATTCCTCCCATTGCAGTTCCATGACCGTTTATCCATTTAGTAGCTGAATCCACGATAATGTCGGCTCCCCAATCAAATGGATTACAAAGATATCCACCCGCACCGAAAGTATTGTCAACCACGAAAGGCACCCCGGCATCATGCGCTTTCCGCGCAATTCTTTCCAAATCCGGCACCGCACATGTGGGATTGCCCATGCTCTCTGCAAAAACTGCTCTTGTTTTGTCATTAATAAGGTTTCCGAGGGATTCAGGCGATGCATCAGGCGCGATACGCACCTCTATCCCCAACCTTCGCAAGGTATGCCGGAACTGGTTGTAAGTGCCACCATACAGGAATGGGGAAGCCACAATATTCTCACCCGCTGAAACCAATGAAGTGAAAGTGACCAACAACGCTGCCATACCCGAAGAAAGAGCCATGGCTCCGACTCCGCCATAGAGGGCGGCAATTCGTTCCTCATATGCCGTAGTGGTTGGGTTCTGCAGACGGGTATATATGTTTCCACCTTCAGAGAGTTCGAAAAGTTTGGCTGCATGCTCACAAGACTGGAAGCGATATGCAGCAGTTGGGTAAATTGCGAGTCCGCGAGAACCTGTAGGTTCTCCGGGATTCAATCCGGCATGAATCTGCCGGGTAGCGAATTTCAGTTTCTTGAAGTCCATAATCTTTATACTTTATATCTTTAATTTTCTATTCTTTCTCACACAACCTCCGTTTGATAGTCCGCATCATCAATTCTGACATAAAAACAGAATATTATAAAACCAGACAGCCGACTTTTAAAAGCCGGCTGTCTGGTTTATCTATCGTTAATATGCATGATAATACTACACCCGGCTTCGTCGGCTGCGCATCATCATCATATTTGTGCTTGAATACATCATTCTTTCAGTATATCTATAATTGGATTCTGAATTTTACGCGGTAAAATTACTATATAATTCCCGTTTATGCAAACTTTAAAAAGTTTTTTTACTTTCTATCGCAAAATGCATTGAAGAGATCTTCTATCCAACAATATATATTTCAGGTTTTACGCATGACCACTTGATTAAGTTTTATCTCCAACCACTTTCAACCACAGAACAACCATAGACCATAAATCAGATTACAGATCATTTAACTGCTCATTTCAGATGGTATTTGTAATTTACTCAAAACTTATTTAAATTTGCAAGTCAAAACTTTTGAAACCCGTCTATGAGATTCAGAACAGAGTATGCGCCCACTGCCGCCGGATTCACGTTAAATCCGGAAAAGCCGGTGTTGCTTCTCGGATCTTGCTTTGCCGACAATATCACCCGGCGCATGAGTTTTTGCCGATGGGACGCGGAAAACCCTTTCGGTGTGCTTTTCAATCCGCTCTCAATAGCCCGTATCCTCCGCATCTCATTATGCAACGACACTCCCCATAAGGATATGGATGATTCGATATTTGAAAATGACGGGCATTTTCATTCCTGGCTTTTCGATTCTAAAAAATCAGGAACTTCCAGAGAGACTGTTTACTCCAACATCGAAAAATCGGTCACGGTATTCAAAGAGAAGCTGGAAAACTCGGAGGCTCTTTTCATAACGTTCGGCACATCATGGTGCTATTTCCTTAACGGGAAAGAGGATTATATCGTGGCAAACTGCCATAAACAGCCTCAACAGCTTTTCACAAGGCGACGGCTTGGCATCAACGAAATAACCGACGCTTGGCGAGAGTTGGCACAAATAATCCACGATAAATATCCTAAACTGCAGATCATATTCACCGTCAGTCCGGTGAGACACCTAAAAGACGGATTTGAAGGAAACGCACGATCCAAGGCAACTCTCCTCCTTGCAGTTGAGAATATATGCTCGCATTTTGATTTCTGCCATTATTTCCCTGCCTATGAAATCGTCAACGATGACCTACGCGACTATCGTTTCTATTCATCCGATCTCACACATCCGTCAGATACTGCCGTAGATTATATCTGGGAGATATTACAGTCCACTTATCTTGACCAACGTGGGATAGCCCTCCTCAAAGAGGGTGAGAAAATAACGAGACGAGAACTTCACCGAAGTATAATATCATAAAACATCATCTATGAAGAAATTAATTCTCCTCATTTTGGGAACCATAACATTCCTGACATGCAACGCAGAAAAAAAAGAGATAAGAAAATATAGTTTCGCTTATGGCGACACAGTACGCACATATGCAATGTATCTCCCCAAAAATCTCAAGCCGGACGCACCGCTTGTGGTATATACCCATGGATATGGCTCCAAGACACGCTGGCGCACAGGACTGAACGCCACTGCAGAGCGCGAGGGATTTGCCGTATGCTATCCCGACGGAGCGCCGGATTCCAAAGGCAAAGAGGGATGGAAGGTGGGGTATCCTCCTCAAGAATCAATGAAAATCGATGAAGCGGACTTCTTCACCAAGCTCAAAGAGGAAGTTTGCTCACGTTTCAATCTAAGTCGGGAAAACGCTTTCATGGCGGGCATGTCGAATGGCGGCGACCTGTGTTATCAGCTCGCATTCACTGCTCCCGGGCTTTTTCGTGCATATGCATCCGTTGCCGGGCTTCTTTTTGAATGCACCTACCTAAACAATCCGTTGCCTCAAGCCGTTCCTTTTATGGAGATTCATGGAGATGCCGACAAGACATCGATGTGGGAAGGCGATCATGGAAACGCCGGAGGTTGGGGACGCTACATACCGGTGCCCCTGGCTGTAAGCACCATGGCAACAGCAAACAGATGTTGCTCGATGCGCACCGAGACCTTTCCGACACTCACCGACTCCACCCGCATGGTGACCCGCACCATATATTATGACGCTCCTTCAGGATATGATGTCGAAGTATACAGAGTTGGAGGCGGCGCACATTCATGGCACGTGAAAGACGTTGAGACTCACGAGGTGATATGGCGCTTCTTCTCCAGGTATTTGCATACTAAATGAGATTTTATTAATTTTGCAACCCTAAAGAATCCGTAGGCGCGTGCCATCGGATCCGACGATAGATATGCAACCTATTATAGAAAAAATAGACCCCGCGCTCATAAAGGCGGAACTGACTCCCGACAAACTCTTGCGCCATACAAACAAAGGTGACAACGAGATCTATATTGTCGATGCTTTCAATGCGCCAAATACCATGCGCGAGATCGGCCGTCTGCGCGAGATAGCCTTCCGGGATGCTGGGGGCGGCACAGGACTCGATTGTGATATAGACGAGTTCGACACTATGGATACTCCATGCCGACAGATGATCGTATGGAACCCGGCAGACTCAGAGATAATCGGAGGATACAGATTCATCCTTGGAGAAGATATAAAAATCATAGACGGTGTGCCGCAAATTGCAACGTCCCATATGTTTAATTTCTCCAAACGCTTCATCACCGAATACCTTCCCGAAACCATTGAACTCGGACGCTCTTTCGTGGCATTGGAATATCAGACAACCAAAGCCGGTTCAAAAGCTCTTTATGCCCTCGACAACCTTTGGGACGGACTCGGAGCGCTGACTGTGATTTACCCCCAGATTAAATACCTTTTCGGGAAAGTGACCATGTATCCGCATTATAACACCGAATGCCGCGACATGATCCTCGGGTTCATGCATAAACATTTCCCCGATCCCGATCACCTTGTAACCCCCATTTATCCCCTCCCCTCTGCCGCCGATTCACAAGAGATACAGGCACGCTTCACGAGCGACGACTATAAAGAAGACTTCCGTATATTGAATCATTTCATCCGCGAACATGGTCTGAAAATACCGCCCCTGGTTAATTCATATATGGCACTGTCACCGACCATGAAGATGTTCGGCACAGCTATCAATCATGAATTTGGCAACGTAGAGGAAAGCGGTATCTTCTTCAAGATATCCGATATCTTCGAAGATAAGAAAATGCGGCATATCGGATCATATTCCGAGAGTGAAATGCGGGCATCCCTTCATTGATCCTTAAATCATATATCTCCCCTTATTATAATAAATCTCCTCAATCAACTCCTCTTTAACCCATGAACACAACAATACTTATGCTGGGCGGTTCACGTCGCGTCTCCGTTGCCCAGCTCCTCAAAGAGAGCGGTAAGCGTCTTGGATTCGATGTAGAGATAGTGTCATATGAACTCGACACTGAAGTGCCAATCGCCATAGAAGGAGAGGTGATCAAAGGGAAAAGCTTTTCAGATCCGGACGTGATCGAAGACATCGCTCGCATAGTGAAAGAGAAGAACGTAAACATCATCCTTCCTTTCATCAACCCTGCAATCGAGATAGCATCACTCTGCAAAGAGAAAATCAAGGATGTTTTCGTACCGGTGTCTGACTTTTCCACGACATCACTAATGTTTGACAAGGTTGAAGCGGCACGCCTATTCAAGGAAGCCGGATTCCCTATTCCCCGGACATATTCCGTTATCGATAATGAAATGCCGGCTATAGCGAAGCCCCGCAAGGGAGGTTCCTCCAGAGGCATCAAGATATTCCATGATGTGGAAGACCTGATGATGCTCCAGAACCTTGACAAATATATAATCCAGGAATATATAGAAAACAACAGGGAGTATTCCGTAGACTGCTACATCAGCGCCAACGGCGAAATATTGGCGACAGTGCCTCGTGAGCGTCTTGAAATAATGGGCGGCGAAGTCACCCGGACAAAAACTTTCCGCAACGATCACCTGATCAGCATGAGCCGCCAAGTGATAGAGCATTTCAAACTTACCGGACCGGTAACGATACAGTTCCTCCACGATCTTGATAAAGACCGCTACCTGCTAATGGAGGTCAATCCCCGTCTCGGAGGCGGCGTGATATGCTCCATTTATGCCGGCGCCCCGATTCTTGATTATATATTGATGGAGTCTGTAGGTAAAAAAGTGACTCCGTCAACCGATTGGGAAGACGGAGTCCTTATGGCTCGTTACCAGAAAGAAGCTATATTCAGACATTGAAACGGAAGTGCATGATGTCACCGTCCTGCACTACATATTCCTTACCTTCAACACCCATTTTGCCGGCTTCCTTCACTGCGGTTTCAGATCCTAACGACACATAATCATCGTATTTGATCACCTCTGCACGTATAAAACCTTTCTCGAAGTCCGTGTGAATGATACCGGCAGCCTGCGGAGCCTTCGTGCCTCGCAGGAAGGTCCATGCCCGGACTTCGTCAGCTCCGGCGGTGAAATATGTCTGCAAGTCGAGAAGCGCATAAGCGGCACGTATCAGACGGCTCACACCCGATTCCGACAACCCTATCTCCTCAAGAAACTCCTTGCGCTCTTCCCAAGTGTCGAGTTCAGCGATCTCACTCTCGGTTTTAGCTGCAACTATCATCAGGTCAGCATTTTCTCCGGCAATGGCGTTACGCACCGCCTCCACATAGGCATTCCCGTCTACAGCAGCGGAATCATCTACATTGCAGACATAAAGCACAGGCTTGTTGGTTAGAAGGAAAAGCTCCTTCGCAAATTTTTCCTCTTCCTTCCCTTCAATATTAACAGAACGTGCCGCCTTCCCCTGCTCCAATGCATCCTTATATGCTTTAAGCACCTCAAGTTGCATCTTGGCAGCCTTGTCACCACCTGCTTTTGCAGCCTTCTCCGTCTTTGCAAGACGCGTCTCTACAGTTTCGAGGTCTTTAAGCTGAAGTTCATAATTTATGACCTCCATATCCCGCACCGGATCCACAGTTGTGTCGACATGCGTGATGTTATCATCGTCAAAACAACGGAGCACGTGAAGTATGGCATCCGTTTCGCGAATGTTCGCAAGGAACTTGTTTCCCAACCCTTCACCCTTGGAAGCTCCCTTCACAAGACCTGCAATATCCACTATCTCCACAGTGGCAGGCACGGTGGAACGCGGATTACACATCTCCACCAGCTTGGTCAGGCGGTCATCGGGCACGGAAATTACACCCACGTTGGGTTCGATCGTGCAGAAAGGGAAATTGGCACTCTGAGCCTTCGCATTGCTCAGGCAATTGAAAAGTGTGGATTTTCCCACATTCGGAAGACCCACTATTCCACATTTTAATGACATATTTGGAATTGATTTTATTTATCTAATTTAGAAGCTATTAAATCTTTAAGCAAAGATCGGGAATTAACATTAACCACTTGCTTAAAATTTCTTGGAAACTATTTGAACAGTTTCTCAATGCAAATTTAGCTAAAATTTTCCAAACCGCATTGAACATAACGACATCTCCGAGTGTTATAGCAAAAAACACATTAAGCGAAACACATCCTTATAAACTACTTATTTAATTTACAACACCATGCCTCCATTCATTTTCATTTCATCCCAGACAGACGGCGCTTACGACATGAGCGAACGTAGCAACGCTTCCGAACGCTTATCCAAATCAGTGGAACAATATTCGGAATACTGGGTAGGCTGACCACGATCAAAGAATAAGGGAGGCGCTTTAAAGCTTACGAGTTTTAAAGCGCCTCCCTTATCTTACATGTTTGTTTTTATTGAAGTTGTTTAAACAACTTCAATTATATATAATCACCATGGCGCATGATTCATACGGTCATACACATATGTCTGCACCGCGCCATTGCCAGTGCGCCACTGCATCCACATCGTGTCGCCACCATGAGTGAACCAATAATTCATTGTCACCGGCGATGAATATTCATATTGGATATTTATCTGATAATTCGAAGTCCCGGTATTGGAATCCTTACTGTAATACACCGTCCGTTCCGTATATTCCCGACCTCCTTGCAGATAGTAGTAATATCCCCTGCCGTTGCCGTTAAAATACAGGTAGTTCGCATCAGCCGGTCCTACCGGATCACTATTATACTGAACAAGTCCCCAATATCCTGACAAACGGGTGTCATTAAACGTATCCCATCCTGAAGGAGGACCTCCCCACCAAGTGTCATCACCATGAACACAAGACGAAAGCCCTACAGCCAGAAGTCCGAACACTAAAACAAGTGGGGACATAAATTTCTTAAATCCATTTCTTTGCATAGCCGATATGTTTATAGTTTGAGAAGCTATTTTAATAATTCTCTTTAGAATTATTAACAATCGCTTATACACCATGGTTCATATTCAGCTGCAAGAAATAAAAACAACATTATTTTACATCTCAACAATATTAAATTGCATTTTGATAAATATTTTTTATATTTCACAACAATTATTTACACATTAATAATATTTCACATACATTTGCATGAGATGCGTAAAAATTACACATCCTAAATTCTTGAGATTTATGGGAAAGTGGATCTGCGACATAGTCAGTTGACCGACAGCCGGTATAAAACAAACCTTTTCATAGATGCCGGAGCAAGAGTGAAATTACGCAAACTTGAAATCGAACTTTCCGGTAACAACCTGTCAAATATCCGCAAATACGAATATTCCATATACAGTTCTCTCGACATGATCACATACTCCTACGCCCTTCGTCCGATACAGGCAACCCTATCCCTCCGCTATTCTTTCTAAGAAGCTAAATTAAGAAGGAATCTGCGCCAAGCTTGCGACCCCAAATTCACATTTATTTTTAAACAACTTCTAAAATTCGGTGAAACTCAGTGGCAGCAGAGATTTCACGGAAGGCAAAACATATATGCAGTCAAGACCATAAAGTATCACTTCAATGTTGCCATATCGAGCCTCATATTCAAGCAATGCCTGACGGCATGCCCCACAAGGACTGATAGGCATCCTTTGGAAACACTCCTCAGCCGGATCTTCATCCGAATGGTGCAGCCGCGTCCAAGCCGCAATAGCGATCTTGCGCATAGCCATCCCGGGAAATTTAGCGGAAGCATAATAACAGGTAGTACGCTCAGCACATGTCCCCGACGGATAAGCGGCATTCTCCTGATTGCTACCTGTTACGATCTCCCCGTTTTCCATCCTTATGGCAGCACCTACATGAAACTTGGAATAGGGCACATACGAAGTGCGCGTCATATCTTTTGCAGCATCCACGAGTTCTCGATCTTCAGCCGCCAGTTCTTCATAATTATAAACCTTTATCAAGGTCCTTATCTCTTTCTCTTCCATGGTAATTCCTTTTCTTTAGCGCAAATATACGAATTTTTATTTAATTTTGCATGCAAAGCGCACACATGCGCCCGTCATGACCCATGAACAGACATCGTATATTCATAATATTTATAAACGTCATTGTTACCGTTTTTTCTTTAATTGCAGAAAAAAAGAATCCTTATCAGGCATATATAGACACCTACTGCGAGATGGCTATAGAACAGCAACGCATCCATGGCATACCCGCGTCTATCACTCTCGCCCAAGGACTACTGGAGAGTCGCGCCGGACAATCTTCCCTTGCAACTTTAGGCAACAATCATTTCGGCATCAAATGCCACAATGAATGGAAGGGCGACACCCTGCTGCGCAACGATGATGCCGCCAACGAATGCTTCCGCTCATACCCTTCAGCTGCAGAGAGTTTCGACGACCACTCCCGCTTCCTGCTACGCAAACGTTACGCCCCTCTTTTCCGCAACGATGTCACCGACTACGCTGCATGGGCACGCGGACTTAAGGCTTGCGGATATGCAACAGATCCCAATTATGCCACACGTCTTATAACAATAATCGAACGATATGCCCTATATCTTTTCGACACGGAATCAGGACGCAGGGCTGAAGAAGACGCCGGCTTCATTCACGACATGCTGAGATCCACACACCCCGTGCGCCGCAGCCGTGGACTTCATTGTGTAATCGCCTCCCCCGGAGACACGTACGCATCAATAGCCAAAGAATTGGGAATTAAAAAATCACGTCTTCTCAAATACAACGACAAGGAAAAAGATGGTGAAATAAAGCCTTGGGAGGAAGTGTATCTCGAAGAGAAACGCGACTCCGCCCCCGAAGGAACAGACAAAGCCACAATCGGCGAAGGAGAATCCCTCCACTCCATCTCCCAACGCTTCGGCATCAAGCTGTCCACCCTGCTCCGACTCAATCCCGATGCGAGCGACCGACCCGGCAGCACAATCCGCCTGCGATGAAAAATCAAAAAAAATCATTTTTTTGTCAACTTCAAAAAAAATAACTATCTTTGCAGACGCATTTTATGTGAAGCGACACCTCTCCTACGCCACACAGCAAGGCAGGGAAAGCTTTTACATATGCTATGCCTCTGTAGTTCAACGGATAGAATAGAAGTTTCCTAAACTTTAGATAGGGGTTCGATTCCCCTCGGAGGTACTATGGGAAAGTTTACGGCTTTTAAAGTTCAACTCGCGTCACTGCCGGAAGGACACCATGAGCAGGATTTCGAGATCACGACAGAGTTTTTCAAAAACATGGAAAACCCTGATATCATATCCTCCGATGTAAAGGTTCACCTTGACATCGTGAAGAAAAATGACACCTACGACTGCAAATTCCAATGCAAGGGTATGATGCAGATTCCCTGTGACCGATGTCTCGACCCGCTTGACCACGAAGTTGACACTGAATATCATGTTATCGTCAAATATGGTGAGAACTATGATGACGGAGCCGACAACCTTCTTGTCATACCTTACAGCAACAGCTACCTCAACGTGGCATATATCCTCTACGACACGATTCTGCTCACAATCCCGCTGCGTCATGTCCACCCAATGGGGAAATGCAACCGCGCCATGGCAGCTGTGCTTTCAAGACATAAAGGCAGCGGAGACGAAGAGACCGAAGACGCTCTCGATGAAGTGGATGCTGAAATTGAATGCGGGAGCGACGAATAAACCTCACTCCTTCTCATTAATTAGTAATTTACAACAACATAGAATAATAATATTAAAACAATACAGAAATGGCACATCCTAAACGCAGACAATCGCACACCCGTACGGCGAAACGCCGCACACACGACAAAGCTCTCGTCCCCACACTCGCAATCTGCCCTAACTGCGGTGCATGGCACATCTACCACACCGTTTGCGGCGAATGCGGTTACTATCGCGGCAAACTCGTGATCGAGAAGGCTGAAGCTTAAAAGTGTGTGAATATAAACCTTTAATGAAGTGAAAAAATATTTTTTCACTTCTATACTTATTTTAATTCGATTATGGCTAACGCCAAAATTAGCGGAATTGCTTCCTACGTGCCCGATGACATCCTTGACAACGAGATGCTGTCGAAGATGGTTGACACCAACGACGAGTGGATCACCACACGCGTCGGCATCAAGGAACGCCGCATTCTCAAAGACCCTGAAAAGGGTTCAAGCTTCCTTGGTGTGAAAGCTGTCGGCAAGCTGCTTGATGAAACAGGCACGGCAAAGGAGGATGTTGATCTCGTGATCTGCGCAACCTCCAACCCCGATTACCGTTTCCCCTCTACAGCTTCCGTGATAACACATGAACTCGGGCTCAGAAATGCATATGCCTACGATATTCAGGCAGCATGCGCCGGATTCATTGTTACGATGCAAGCAGCCAGGGCATATATTGAATCCGGATTGTATAAGAAGGTAATCGTGGTTTGCGCCGAAAAGATGAGCAGCATGACCGACTATCAGGATCGTGCCACCTGCCCTCTGTTCGGAGACGCAGCTGCCGCCGTTCTTGTGGAACCGACAGACGAGCCGATAGGCGTGATTGACGGTGAGTTTCACATTGACGGCTCCGGACTCCACAACCTTCTGATGAAGGCGGGCGGCTCCGCCCTGCCAGCCTCTCACGAAACAGTAGATGCACGCGAGCACTACATATACCAGGAAGGACGCGTGGTATACAAGAACGCTGTGCGCGACATGCTGTCTTCATCGCTATCAGTGATGAAACGCAACAACCTTTCGGTTGAAGACGTTGACTGGTTCGTGCCACATCAGGCAAACCTGAGAATTATCGAAGCAGTGGGAGGACGCATCAAGATCCCGGAAGAAAGGATCCTTGTAAACATCCAGCATTACGGAAACACCTCTGCCGCCTCCATACCATTGTGTCTTGATGAATACAAAAACAAACTTCATAAAGGAGACCGCATCGTGATGACAGCTTTCGGAGCCGGATTCACATGGGGGGCGATGTATATCATCTGGGCTATCGATCCTAAATAAAACAATCTGAACAATGACCCGCTTACGAGGGTTTTAAATATAGCCATCCCGCTATGCGGGCTGGCTTATTGTTCAAATAGCGGTATCACATCGGCAACGCGCCGCGTGACTGCACAACACGATAGAAATTATGGAAAAAGATATGGAGAGGGAGCCTGTAGCCGAAGGACACCGCGCAGGGTTCGTGAACATCGTCGGAAACCCGAATGTAGGCAAATCCACGCTGATGAATGACCTCGTAGGGGAACGCTTGTCGATCATTACATCGAAAGCTCAGACCACGCGACATAGGATAATGGGAATAGTCAACACCCCTGAGTATCAGATCGTATATTCTGACACCCCCGGTGTATTGAAGCCTAAATATAAACTTCAGGAGTCGATGCTTGGATTCTCGGAAGGTGCACTTACAGATGCCGACATTCTTCTCTATGTCACCGATGTTGTGGAAGATCCGGAAAAGAATGCCGACTTCCTTAACCGCGTAGCAAAAGAAAAAATACCGGTATTACTGGTCATCAACAAGATAGACCTTGTGAAAGGCAATGACCAGCTGGAAGAAATCGTTGCAAACTGGAAAAAACGTTTGCCAAACGCAGAAATCTTCCCGACAAGCGCAACGGAGAATTTCAATGTAAGCAATCTGAAAGCGCGTATCATAGAGCTGCTTCCGCCATCTCCTCCGTTCTTTGGTAAAGACGCCCTTACCGACAAGCCGGCAAGATTTTTCGTCACTGAAATAATCCGCGAGAAACTGCTTCTCAATTACGACAAGGAGATTCCTTACAGCACGGAAGTGATCGTAGAGAAATTTGACGAAAAGGAGAATGCTATCCACATTATGGCAGTGATATATGTTGAGCGCGATTCCCAAAAGGGCATAATCATAGGCAAGGGTGGAGAAAAGATAAAGAAAATCGGAATTTCCGCACGCCACGACATCGAGAAATTCTTCGACAAGAGAGTATTCCTCGAACTCTTCGTAAAAGTGGAGAAAGACTGGCGCAACCGCGAAAACAAACTCCGCGCCTTCGGGTATATGGAATAATTATGTTATCAGTTTTCAGTTATCAGTTTTCAGACATTTGATTTAGGTATAAAATTATTATGGCTTCTGATTTTAAGAAATTATTAGTCTGGCAAAAATCAATGGACTTGACATGTGCCATATATGAAGCCGTAAAAAAGCTCCCGCCCGAAGAAAGATATTCACTGTCTGACCAAATGAGGAGGGCAGCAGTCTCAGTACCATCCAATATTGCTGAAGGTCAAGGGAGAGACACACCAAATGAGTTTTGTCGTTTACTTCAAATTTCACATGGATCTTTAAAAGAACTTGAAACTCAATTAATCATATGTAAAAGGTTAGGATACTTTGAACAACCTGATTTTGAATATTGTATAAACCTAATCAAGGAAACTGGCAAATTATTGGGTGGCTTGATTTCAAAAATCAAATCCAATTCTGAAAACTGAAAACCGAAAACCGAAAACTGAATAAAATGAGCAAACTAATAGCAATAGTAGGGCGGCCGAACGTGGGGAAATCCACGCTCTTCAACCGCTTGACGCAGACACGCCGCGCCATCGTTGATGACACGGCAGGCACCACTCGCGACCGCCAGTATGGCAAGGTGGACTGGTGCGGACAGGAGTTTTCAATCGTAGACACCGGGGGATGGGTTGTCAATTCAGACGACATCTTCGAAGAGGAAATAAACAAGCAGGTGGAAATAGCGATCGAGGAAGCAGACGTGATCTTATTCGTCGTGGACGCTTCCACAGGCGTTACGGACCTTGACGACAAGGTGGCTTCGATCCTGCGGCGTTCAAAGAAACCGGTGATAGTGGTAGCCAACAAGGAAGACATAGGCGAATCACGCTTCAATACGGCAGAATTTTATAGCTTCGGTCTCGGTGACCCCATCAGCATATCTTCCGCCAGCGGATCCGGCACCGGAGATCTCCTTGACGAGATAGTCAAAGACATGCCTGAAAAGATTGAAGAAGAGGCACCGGACGAGAATATCGCCAAATTTGCAATTGTCGGCAGACCGAATGCCGGCAAATCCTCACTCATAAACGCATTTATCGGAGAAGAGCGACATATCGTAACGGATATTGCCGGAACCACACGCGACTCCATTTATCACCGATATAATAAATTCGGTTTCGACTTCTATCTGGTAGATACAGCCGGAATACGCAAGAAACAGAAGGTCAACGAGGATATAGAATATTATTCCGTAATACGCTCTATCCGCGCCATAGAAGCCTCCGATGTCTGCATCTTGATGATAGACGCCACGAGGGGTATCGAAGGGCAAGACGCAAATATTTTCGGGCTTATACAGCGCAACCGCAAGGGGTTGGTCGTATGCGTAAACAAATGGGACCTTGTAGCCGACAAGAGTCTGACCGCACAGAAGCATTTCGAACAGGCTATACGATCAAAGTTCGCACCTTTCACCGACTTCCCTATATTGTTCACCTCCGCGCTTACAAAGCAAAGGATCTACAAGGTGCTTGAAACAGCGGTGCAAGTGTTTGAGAACCGCCGGCGCATAATACCTACGTCACAATTAAACTCTTATATGCTTGAACAGGTGGCAATCACGCCTCCCCCAAGCAACAAGGGTAAATTCGTGAAGATCAAATATGTGACCATGCTAAAGGATTCTATGATCCCAACTTTCGTATTTTTCTGTAACCTTCCCCAATGGGTGAAAGAACCATACAGACGTTTCCTGGAAAACAAGATCAGGGACAATTGGGATTTCAACGGAACACCCATAGCTATCTTCATGCGAGAGAAATAATATCCACAATAAAATGATATGATTACGGCTCGTTTGCTTGACAAGCAAACGAGCCGTAATCATATCATTTCAGGTTAATTGAGTGTCAATTCCGGGTCGGTTCCTGCGCTTCCAAAGCAAGCGTATCCTCAACGGCATCCGGAGAGGATGACACAACTACCTCCACAGTCTCTCCGGTCGGCTCCATATTCTTCATAGTGCGTCCCTGACATGACACAAATGCCAGCGACAGAAGAACAGCGCCAGCCGCTATTATCCATGCTTTAGCACAAACCTTCATATCAGTTAACCTTGATAAGCTCAACCTCGAAAATAAGATCTGCATACGGTGGAATGTCACGACCTGCACCGCGAGCACCATACGCAAGATCGGAAGGAATATAGAACACATACTTAGAACCTTCCTTCATAAGCTGCAATCCTTCTGTCCATCCGGCTATTACTCCATTAAGAGGGAACGTAGCAGGCTCGCCACGCATCACGGAGCTATCGAAAACCGATCCGTCAAGCAAGCGACCCGTATAATGAACCGTAACCTGATCGGCAGCGCCGGGCATTGCGCCTGTACCCTCTTTCTCGATCATATATTTAAGACCGGAAGCTGTGCGGGCATAAGTTGAATCAGTAGCAATTTCCGTCTGATACTCCGCATTGCGGAAACGGTCAGCAAGAGAGTCAGTAACCACCTCTTCTACAACCTCTACAGATGCACTGTCACTATCCGTAGCCGTTTCTTTTCCTTTGCCGGAACAAGATGCAAACATTGCTACCGCCCCGAAAGCGATTGCGAGATAAAACGTCTTTTTCATAAATTATAATGTTTTCTTATTGGTTTCTCTGCCAAAGGTAATAAAAAAGGGGGAGATTCGGAAATTTTCCTAATCTTCCCCACTTTTCGTTCATCTCCAAACAATTCTTATTTTTTGTTTACCTTGATAAGCTCAACTTCAAATATAAGTGTTGAATGCGGAGGAATCACGTTAGGCACCCCATTAGGACCATATGCGAGATCGGAAGGAATGAAGAATGTATACTTCGCACCCTCTTTCATAAGCTGAACTCCCTCAGTCCAACCGGGAATCACACGGTTTAGAGGGAATGTTGCAGGCTCACCGCGATTGACAGAACTGTCAAAAACAGTGCCGTTAAGAAGCTTGCCCGTATAATGAACCGTAACTTCGTCTTCCGCAGTCGGCTGCGCACCTTCACCCTCTTTCTCAACTACATACTGCAGACCGCTTGCCGTAGTTTTCACATTCTCTTTCTTGCCGTTTTCAGTCAGGAACTTTTCTCCCTCCTCGCGGGCAACAGCTTCTGCCTTCTTCTCGAGATCCTGAAGATAATCATTTATCAGCTTCTGAGCTTCCTCAACCGAAAGTGCAGGTTCGCCACCATCGAAAGCGATTTTTACACCATCCCGGAAATCCTCAGCATTTATATCCTTAACACCCATTGCCTGCAACTGTTTGCCCATTGCAAGACCCCATGCATAACTTAACTTGTCCATTTTTATATTATATATTATTAGTGAATTGCTTCCATTTCCCACTATTCCATCAATTAACCCCTATTATACATAACAAATTTCGCGCCAATTCCATCTTGTGTTAATTTTTAAAATTCAATAATTTGTAGTAAATTTGGTGAATCAAACATTAAGTAAGCAATCCCATTAAAACAATAGTAATAATATGTGTTTATTATGAGCACTTACTTAGCACACTTTAAAACTAAATAACTTCATGAAAAAAATGTTTTTCATAGCCGGTGCCCTCATGGCATCCGGCATCGCTAACGCCACTTATTTCCAGGCTCCGGAAATGGATGACCCCAAAGTTGTGAACGCTGATTCCACCGGATTCAAATTCACTGATGTCAAGATTGTTCCTACAACTCCTGTAAAAGACCAGAACAAGTCGGGCACATGCTGGGCATTCTCCGGAATCTCCACAATAGAAGACGACCTGCTCAGGAAAGGGAAAGGTGAAATAGACCTGTCAGAAATGTTCGTAGTGCGCAACGCCTACATTGACAAGGCAAAGAAATATATGCGCACCAACGGGCAGATCAATTTCGCACAGGGTGGCTCTTTTGAGGATGTGCTCGAAATGACACGCCGCTACGGCGCAATGCCCGAAGAGGCTTACGCCGGACTCAACTATGGCGAGAAGAAACATTCTCACTATGAGATGGCGGACGCTTTGAAAAGCTATCTTGATGCCGTGATGCTCAACGGACAGAGAACTAAAAAACTCACTACCGCTTGGCTTCCCGGATTCATCGGCATCCTTGATGCATACCTTGGTGAAGTTCCCGAGAATTTCAATTATAAGGGCAAGACTTATACCCCTGTGAGTTTTGCAAAAGAGATCGGTATCGAACCGGACAACTTCGAAATCTTCACAAGCTTCAACCATCATCCTTTCTATGAAAGATTCGCTCTCGAAATACCCGACAACTGGCTATGGAGCGAGAGCATGAATGTGCCCGTAGAGGAAATGCAAGCGATTACTGACAATGCCCTCGACAAAGGATATACAGTGTTCTGGGGTGCCGACGTGTCGGAAGGCGGCTTCAAATGGACAGAGGGATATGCAGTAAACCCTGCTGAAAAAGAGGAAAAAGACATGACCGATTCCGAACTTTCCCGCTGGGTGAAACTATCCGATAAAGACCGCTCCAACGAACGCTTCAAAATCAATGGTCCGGTGAAAGAGAAAGATGTAACCCAAGAGTTACGCCAGAAGTCTTTCGACAATTACGAAACCACTGACGACCACGGTATGGTTATCGTAGGCTATGCCACTGACCAAGAGGGAAACAGATTCTACAAAGTGAAGAACTCATGGGACACAAATCAGGTTTACGACGGTTTCTTCTATGTATCAGTACCATATTTCCTTGAAAAAACGTTGAACATAGGAGTGCGCAAGGAAGCTATTCCGTCAAATATTGCTAAGAAATTTAAATAATGCAGGTAAGGGCTAAGAAAAATCTCGGACAGCACTTCCTCAATGACGAGGAGATAGCCAGGCAAATAGCGGAAACAATATCTGCAGAACAGCTTCCCGCCTCTACTGCAGAATATGGATCTTTGCCAATCCTTGAAATAGGTCCCGGAATGGGGGTCCTGACCAAATATCTAATGGAGACAGGACGGGATCTGACAGCAGTGGAACTTGACCATGAAAGCGTAGAATTTCTTGGCAAAGTCTATCCCGGGCTGAATGTGATAGAAGCGGATTTCCTAAAAATGAATCTTGACGAGGTTTTTCCGGGTCAATTCGCGCTCATAGGGAACTATCCTTACAACATCTCGTCCCAGATTTTTTTCAAGGTTCTTGACTTCCGTGAAAAAATTCCCGTAGTAGCAGGCATGCTGCAAAAGGAAGTGGCAGAGAGGATTTGCGCCGGACCCGGATCAAAAGTCTATGGCATCCTGTCTGTGTTGCTGCAGGCATGGTATGACTGCGAATATCTATTCAATGTCGAACCACATGTCTTCACTCCGCCTCCCAAGGTGAGGAGCGGTGTATTGCGACTCGTCCGCAACACCCGCAAGTCTTTAGGTGTTGACGAAGCATTCTTCAAGACAGTAGTAAAGACAGCCTTCGGACAGCGCAGGAAAACGCTCCGCAACTCACTTGCATCCTTCATAGGACAAAGCAAGATGCCTGCCGACAGCGAAATACTTTCTCTCCGTCCCGAGCGTCTATCCGTAGAGCAATTCATTGACCTGACCAAAGCTCTCCAGTCATAACAATATGACTGGCAACAACCTGATATGAAGTTAAAACACTTCTAAATTTGGAAATTTCAATATAAAATATTAGCTTTGCAAAAATTAATTTTTGCAAAGCTAATATTTTATATATCCAAAAGCATATCACTATGGAAGAGACTATGAAGCAACGCCTGATAAAGCTACTCAAAACCAAACATATGACACAGAGCGAATTTGCCCGTAAGCTTGGAGTAACCCCAACGTATATAGGAGCAATGCGCAAAGGTATGCCCAAGGACCGCCTGAGAGTGGTTTTCGACATGTTTCCGGATCTCAACCGCGACTGGCTTTTATACGGAGAGGGAGAAATGTTACATTCAGACAATCCTGATTCCCCTGATCTGTCGAAAGGATATGTCGTGCCAATGCTTCCGGTAGATGCCTACGCCGGCAACCTTCAGCTCTGGAGCTGCGGAGTGCAACTACGCGACTGCGAAAAGGTGGTCTCCCCCGTTCCGGGAGTTGACTTCGGAATCCGCATCACCGGCAACAGTATGGAACCGGAGTTTCAGAACGGATCTATCCTCTTCATCAAACGCATCAATGAAAAAGCATTCATACCTTGGGGAAATCCGATGGTTATTGACACTGAAAACGGTGTAGTGGTCAAGATAATCTATCCCGTTGAAGATCCGGACTCCTTCCCCGGAGAGGAGAATGAATTTATCGAAGCCCGGAGTTTCAACCCTGCCTATCCCCCATTCCGCATCCCGACAGACAGCATCTACGGGCTCTACCGCATAATAACCTCCATCCGCCAATACTCCACTCTCTAAAATTTTATTTCCACGCCGCCCATCATTGTGAATCCTGGCATCGGACATCCGTACATGATTTCGTAATGCTTGTTAAGCAGGTTGTCGAGCTTCAGGAAAGGCTTTATGTCGCATTTTGAACGGAACGTATATCCTGCACGCAGATTGAGCAGAGAATAGCTCTGAGTGCGCCCGTCGGGCGATCCGGTATAAAGGCTCCAGATGGTGTTGGACTCCAATGTCAGCTCAAAGTCACCGGGAGCGTATGACACTTCCGCGTTAAGCTTATTCTTCGGAGCTCCGAGAAGTCTGTCATTGGTCGTGTGCAGATAGCTATAGTTGGAACTCGCCATCCATTGATCGTTGATATGATAGGCGGCATCAACCTCGAAGCCTTTATTGATAAAAGATCCTGTATTGACATTAAGGGGGCG
Organism: uncultured Bacteroidales bacterium; assembly: GCA_949123685.1. The sequence continues at coordinate 28,834 of CASBHZ010000001.1, forward strand.
CCCGTCTACATTGGTTGTCTGTATCATGTCCTTGCCATCAATGAAGAAGAATGAGACACCTACATTCAAACGGTTATCAAGAAGTCTCTGACGGAACTCCACATCATAATTCCACATGTATTCGGGCTTGAGATCCGGATTAGCCGGACGATACAGATAAAGCTCCTTGAGGTTCGGGGCACGAAAACCCTTGCTGAAAGAGAACTTCAATGAACCTCCGTTATATGGTTTAAGGATGAATCCTGCCTGAGGCACCCATTCATTGCCATATTGGGATCCATGCTGCAGACGTACACCCGCATTGAGCGAAAGGATGTCGTCCCAGAATCCCTGCTGCATCATCAGGTAACCGGCGATTTCGTTCTCATTACCCTTAAATTCCGAACTCCGTGCAGATATGTCATCCTTACCTGTATTCCAGACATGACCACCCCAATGCATGAAATCGACACCGGCAGAAAGGTCATTCCCTTTCCATAGGTTAAGGGTCTGATAGAGCGTGAAGCCCATATTATAATCCGTGGAATTGAAAATATAGTCAGTAGGTGCAGCTCCCGGAGCATAACCGTCGTCAACCCAGTTGCGTCCCCAGTTTATAAACGCCTGCACGCCACCGGAGGCAATATCATAATTATCTTTGGCATATATGGAAGCCGTGCCTCTATTCACCTTTGTCCACATGCTCACAAGCGGAGCCTGTTCTGTTCCGGGATTGTTGGCTTTTGTCTGGTTCAATTCGACCGTGGTTCCCACCTCCCATTCTCCCACAGGATTATATTGAAATTGCATGAACTCATTGGCATTCCAGAACTCACTGTTTTCCCGATAGCCATTGGAACGGTCGAGAGCACCGGCAAGCGTGACACCGAACTTACCTTTACGATAGCCGGTGGTCAGACCGAACTTCTGTGTCGTGAACGATCCGAACTCAGCACGCGCACGACCGGTGAAACCATCCTGTAGATGACGCCGAGTTATAATATTCACAGAGCCACCCATAGCATTTGAACCATATATCAGCGATGCCGGACCTTTAACAATCTCAACACGCTCAACGCCATTAGTAACGTAAGTGTCGGGCATTGAATGACCGAACACGCCAGCCCATTGCGGCTGCCCGTCGATAAGGAAAAGTACTTTATTACCTTGCCCGACGCCTCGTATATTCACAGTCCCCGCAGAGCCTCCCGATGCTCCGTATCCGGCAAATCCACGCTCTGTCACAAATAATCCGGGAACCTTGTTCACAAGAACCGGAAGCAAAGATGTCTCCGCAGATTTTTCAATAACCGCTTCAGTCACCACATTCGTATTCAATGGAAGGAGGGTGACATTTGTCTTGGCAGGAGCCTCCGCCACCACGGTAGGCAGCGTTACTGTATCGGCAGGAATTTCAGACGCGGTCATAGTGGAAACCGCTGTCAATAGCAATATTGATGTCAACATATGGATAATTTTGGAATGAGACCGCAAATATAGCGATCCTCTTTAATTATAATGATTCTAAATAAGAAAAAGTTTATGGGCTGTTAATTTTTTACAGCACATTTACTGAATTGATTCAGTAAAGTTGTTTAAACAACTTCAATTATTGAATAGATTGAAACCTTTATGAAAACCTAATTTTTCTTATAACCCCTCCCTATCTGCTTTTATTAGCACCGGCAAGACCCGCTATCTCTTCGGCACGGGCATTCATTGCCAGACATGTATGACGGTATCTGTCACGGGGAAAATCATCATCCATAGGCACCAAAATCAATAACTTACCTTGCTCACATCTTTGAAAATCGGACTTGGCAGGTTTCTCTCGTTCTCCGAAAGGCTTATCGGTTATCAATATTATTTTAGCCCCTGCCTCTTCCGCCTCCCGGCGAACATCTTTTTCCAAAGGACTAACGAATGCCGACACCAACACCCCTCCGTTGACAGCCGTATGAAGCCATTCTTCACGATATCTGTCACACTCCCGAGAAGTATACCTCCTATGGATTATCACAGCGTCAATGAACGGATTTCTCAGCAGCAACAGATTACCATACGCCTGATAGAGCCTGCCTCCTATTCTCAAATCATTAACTTTCCTAAAGTATTCAGGAAAGCGTCTCCTGACAGCAAGACGGTGTGGATTCTGACGCAGATAATCATATATCACTTCAAGTTTTCTGTTAGTTTTCAAAATCTGATCGTCAAACCCCTTTTCAAAGATGCTATCAATACCGGCAAATTTATTTACCATAACCTTAAAAGCGGCAAGTTTACGCCCGAGAATATCATCAATCTGCCTTTCCACAAAAAGAATTATATGCAAATGATCCGGCATCAGAGCATATTGCAAAATCTTAAAAGCGCGATCTACGCTCCCTATCTCCCTCAATCCCCTTTTAACAGCATCACCAATCATTGAGCTTCTGACGTAAACACAACCGGGATTTCCCCACCTGATCGAACAATCACCCGCTAAATATCCGAAAGGAGGCACCTCCGGACGCTTCATCAGAGTGATGAGATATATGCACCTTGATCTATAATCATGCCATTTCGCCCTATAATGATGCTTCATAATTCTTTAATTCCTATCATTAATTTTCATTTTCATCTCTAACCTCGCTATCTCCAACCTCGCTAAAGCTCGGAACTCCAACAAAACATCTTAATAAAGCCATTCATTATCTCATCATTATTCTTTATTTATTCGATATCTCATCATTATCTCATTCCTTATCCTTTATTTATTCGATATCTCACCATGTATTCGCAATCTCATTATCCTCATTTTAATTGCATCTCAATTTTTGTTTGAGCTTTGAGCTTCAGCGAAAAGTGCGAAAGAAGGCAAGCGAGGAGAAATCAGAAGGTACGGCCGTATGAGGCGCGGTCGAGGGAGCGGTAGCCTATGGCTTCAGCGATGTGGCGGGATTCGACATGCGGCGAAGCGTCAAGGTCGGCAATGGTACGCGCGACCCGCAGAATCCGGTCGAATGCCCGTGCAGACATGTTAAGACGCGTCATGCGCTCTTTAAGTTTGGCAAGCCCTTCGGCATCCGGCCATGCATATTCATGAAGCAGCCTGGAGTTCATCTGGGCGTTGCAATGCACTCCGGGAAGGGTCTTATATCGCTCCTGTTGCACCGCACGCGCACGCATCACGCGTTCTCGTATTGCCCCCGAACTCTCTGCCGGAGCCTTGTCAGCCATGTCATCGAACGCTACCGGCTCTATCTCGACCTGTATATCTATCCGGTCAAGAAGAGGACCGGAAATCTTGTTCATATATTTACTCACCTGCCCCGGGGTGCATGTGCATGGCTTCGAAGGGTGTCCATAATATCCGCATGGACAAGGATTCATTGAAGCCACGAGCATAAAACTCGCAGGATAGTTGACAGTATACTTAGCCCGCGCCACTGTTATTACCCGATCTTCTATAGGCTGACGCATCACTTCCAATACGTGGCGTGGAAATTCAGGGAACTCATCAAGAAAAAGAACCCCATTATGAGCCAACGATATCTCGCCAGGCATCGGATTGGCACCACCTCCGACAAGCGCTACCGGAGAAACGGTATGATGCGGTGTCCGGAAAGGGCGTGTGGTCATGAGCATAGATCCCCTGGACAGTTTACCCGCAACGGAATGTATTTTCGTTGTCTCCAACGCTTCCGCCATACTCAAGGGTGGCAGTATCGACGGAAGGCGCTTAGCCATCATGGACTTTCCTGCTCCGGGAGGTCCGACCATCAATATGTTGTGACCGCCGGCACATGCAACCTCGAATGCCCGTTTAACCGTCTCCTGACCTTTGACTTCAGAGAAGTCGAAATCAAATTCCTCAAACTCACGTGAAAACAATTCACGAGTATTTATTTTCACCGGCTCCATCTGTTCTGCTCCGGTAAGCAGAGCCGCAACCTGCGCAAGATTGCTAACGCCATAGACATCTATCTTATTCACCACTGCCGCCTCCGTGACATTCGCTTCCGGCACAATGAGTTTACTGAAGCCCATCTCTCGAGCCTTTATAGCCATTGGAAGAGCTCCTTTAACCGGCAGCACGGAGCCATCAAGACTAAGCTCTCCCATCATCATGTAATCACCGAGATTATCACACTTAATCATCTCGGATGCTGTAAGAAGACCTATGGCAATAGGAAGATCGAACGACGCACCCTCCTTCCTGACATCGGCAGGGGAAAGGTTAACAGTGATTCGGAAATGGGGAAAAGAGAATCCGGAATACTGCAATGCAGCAGCCATGCGCTGATAGCTTTCCCTGACTGCCTGATCAGCCATGCCAACAATGGAAAATCCAATACCTTTGGTGACCACTGTCTCTATAGTCACGGGAAATGCATCAATGCCGGTAATGGCACCGGAATATACTTTTGTCAACATAGCTTATGGTGTTTTCAACAAATTGCGAAACTTCTTATCCGCTTTTTCATGATCGTCTCCGGCATAAACTTCCTTTCCCTTAGAATCAAACACTATAAACCAAGGTGTCCGTTCAACTCCGGACCTTATCATCAGGGAATCCGTCTCTCCATGGAAATTCCATCCCCTTACCACCTTCGATAATGAATCCTTTCGCACAGCCGACTGCCATCCTATCGAATCGGGATCAAAGGATATATCCGCGATAATACGCGAAGCTGAGTCCGGAAACGCTTTAACAAGCCCTTTTATCATGTCTATACCTTCTTTACGTTTATCATCGTTACCTCGCCAAAAAAACATCAAAACCGGCTTATTACCCATCATGAGAGTATCAACCCCGTTTCCGTAGGTGTGTAAAATCAAAGAACCTATTTTTTGAGGGGAAAGAGGCGACTCCCTAATAATATCCGAACGGCTCACAAGCTGCATCCACTTCGGCTCAAGAGCCTTCTCTTTTAGCAATTTCCACAGCTTAAGGAATCCGGAGTCATCACTCCTCCGATCATAATAAACCAATAAAAGGATTGTTGAAAGGGGGTTTCCAGGATTAGATTTTACATATTCCCCCACCGCCTTGTTTATTTTAGGATACTCACCGGAGGCGAGCGCAGTCCGGTTTGCCACCCTCCATTTGCTCCATTCTTCCGTCAGATCATTCCCGGATATATTCCAGGACAAAGGATCATTGCTGTCTCCCGAGATTTCTATTTTATCTCCCCTCTCGGCATAAAAAGCGGCACGCGGCATAGAGCCGGATTCCATTATATAGACAATTGTGGGAAGTTTTGTTGCCAAGACTACTTCAACTTTACCCCTCTGCACAGCAGCCACAGTTTCCACAAACCATCCTTTCTCCTGATCCGAGGCATAATAGGTCAATTTATAAGCATCATTCACATTCTCCGGCAATTGGAAATCAACTTTCACTTCATTCTTAATGCATCCCCAAAATAAAAAGACAGGAAGAATAAATGCCATAATGCGGAGACCTGAACAGAATAAACAATTTATCACTTTTTTATAATTTATATACATACTTTCAGTAGCAACTTAGACTTATGCTACGAAAATACAAAAAAAATGTCTGATATGAAAATATCAGACATTCTATTGATTCAATTGAACTTGTTTAATATTGTATTTATCTAATTCGAACCTTAATTCACATACAAGACGATTTTATCTTGCATATTTCTCGGACATGCGCCGTATGGTCTCCACCATTTCATTACGCAACTCCTGCGGACTCACCACCTCCGCGTCATCTCCCATCAGCAGTATCCTTCTCTTAAACTCGTCTCCCGGCACGAGATGATATTCAAATATGGAGGCATCAAAATCTGCCATAACCTCTTTCTGAGAATCATGAAGCAATTGGGTGCGTATAAGATCGCGGGTGCCGTCGCCAATACGAAGCCGGACAGTGACCGGAGACAAATCCGGATCAACATCCATTCCGTAATAGTTCTGGAAAAACCTCACAGGCTGGAAACTTTCATCATATTTGAATTTGATATCGGTGATTTCAAGATTCAACACTCTTGAGAGATCGAACACGAGCATTTCCCCACTTTCATGCCTGCGGGCAAGAAGAAACCACGAATTTCCCCAAAACCTCACACAGTAAGGCTCCACTACAAACTCCGTGAGACGCTCTGCCGTCATCGGCACGGAATTTAGCACCCTGACACATACGTTCAGTTCAATCGCCTCTATAGCGGCCGCAAGACCAAACTTCTCGTCTGGATTGACATTGACGAGCACTCTCCCTTGAGCATTTGAGACGGAGTCAAGCGCATGTGAATTGCTCAATGTCTGCAACATCCATATTTTAAGTTTCGTCGAATGCTTTGAATGATCGTTTTCTACAAGATAATAATAGTTGCCACCCCTACGGTTGCACGCAATCCGTATTCCGAAAAGATTCTCAACCACTTCCCTATGGTTATGAAACGTGCGTAATGCCAATTGAGAATGATCTTCATTGAGCGGTGACGCTTCCCATAAGTTAGAAATCTCTTCGTAGGTTAGTCTACCTGCCTGGTTGACAACATCTATCAACCACACATATCTTTTAAACAAGTCGCTTGTCATTGCCTGTTGAAACTACTTGATTATGATTTAAAATTTGATCTCTGCACCTGAACTTACCAAGACTCAAAAAGACAAGTTCAGATAAGCTCATCCCGGAATATTACCGGAACAAATAACTGCTTCCTTATACTCGCAAAGTTAGTAAAGTTTTTTCAAACAGACAATAACGGACCATGCCCAAAGGTATGGTCCGTTGCATTTTTGTATCGTTTTAAATTATAAAAATAACTTTTTATTGCTTATATTGCAATATTTTATCACATCCCATTACATATTTTTATACATAATCCTCACCAAAACGGCTACGGACATCGTTTACGATATTGCGGATACGCTGTTCCTCCCCGATCGGGAAAATCAAAATGGCATTATCGTTCTCGGCGACTATATATTTATCCAACCCGGCAGCAACCACTATCTTCTCATTTCCCACTGCAAAAATCGTGTCCTTACAATCGTAAGTCATAACCTTGCAATTTTGCGTCACGTTTCCTTCAGAATTGCTTGGCGAGGCATCATAAAGAGCCTTCCATGATCCTAAGTCGCTCCATCCGAGATCAGCGGTCTTGACATAGACATTATCCGCCTTCTCCATTATCGCATAATCAATCGAGATGGAGGGGGTATTGGGAAATGATGAATCAATGAAATTCATTTCTCCGGGAGTGCCATACACTCCTATACCTGCATTGAACACGGCCGCCGTCTCATGATCATACCTGTCAAAAGCATTGAGTATGCTGTCTACTCTCCAGAAAAAGATCCCTGCATTCCAGAAAAATTCACCGGTCGAGATAAACACCTTAGCCATTTCAAGGTTAGGTTTCTCAGTAAACGACTTCACCTTACAGATGCCGGAGCAATCATCCACCTCGAGTCCGCGCTGAATATATCCATAGCCGGTTGCCGGACTTGTTGGCTTTATACCCAAAGTAAGCAACCTGTCTCCCTTCTCTACAAACTCGAATCCCTCTTCTAAAGTTCTCCGGAAAACCTCTTCCTTAAGAATAAGATGATCTGAAGGAAGCGTAACTATTGAAGCCTCCGGATCAAGAGCTTTTATATGATGTGACGCCCAGCATATGCAAGGTGCCGTATTGCGGCGAGCCGGTTCAAGAAGTATATTGCTTTCCTTTATATCAGGCAACTGTTCATGAACTATCGAGGCATATGCACTATTGGTAACAAGAATGATCCTTGATGGATCCACAACAGAACGGATGCGGTCTACAGTCAACTGCAACAGACTACGGCCTGTGCCGAAAAAATCAAGAAACTGCTTTGGCATACCGCTACGGCTGAAAGGCCAGAAACGTGTCCCGACTCCACCGCACATAATGACGCAATATCTATGGACATTCATAGTATTTGGATTATCAAGTAAGTGTCACTTACTTATATGGTTAAAACATCTAATTAAGCACAGGTTTGAACTGGTGTTTCACACCCTCTACAACATTGAGCATATAATCTCCTAATTTCTCAGCCTCTCCTATAAGGTCCATAAAGAAGATACCCTCTTGATAATCATATTCCTTATTGTTGATGCTGAATATATTGCCATCCCTCAATTTATTACGGAAATTATTAATCTCCCTCTCCTTGTTATAGGCGGCAACCACCTTCGAGCTTTCCGGAGTCTCCATTTCCTCAAGCAAACCGATCATATTCTTCATGGCATCGTCAACCATATCATACATCTGATCGATCTCATGCATGACAGGCTCTGCAAAGACCACATGATTCTGCACCTTACGCTGCAACGTCTTAGCAACATTGAAACATCCATCGGCAATGGATTCTATCTCGCTTATAATACGCAACATACCCGAAACCCTCATCTTACCTTCCGGACTCAAACGCCCTTCAGCAACCTTATTGAGATAGCTGCCGATTTCAATCTCCATCCTGTCCGAAATCTCCTCATATTTCTCCAGACGGCTATATATTTCGGTATATTTGTCATCCTTGGGATCAGTGTGTATAAGATCGCGAGCCATACCAAGCATCCTGTCGACACGCTGACCATATAGCACGATCTCCTTCTGCGCTTGGGTGATATTGAGTTCCGATGCCGACAAGATGCCGCGTCCGATATATTTGAGCGTAAATTCCTCCTCTTCATCTTTATGACGCGTAGGCATAATCCAGCACACAATCTTCACATAGAGTTTAGTGAACCATATCATAACCAATAGATTGCAGGCATTGAAAACCGTCGGGAACATTGCCAGACCAAAAGCTATGCAGCTTTGAGCACGCGCTGTCAGCCCTCCTTTTTCCGTAAAAAGTGTGGTATCGCGCATTCCAGCCTCCTGCGCTTCACTGATATGAAGCGGATTAAGTCCGTCGCATGCACGGGTTATGTCTGCCACAAGCTCACAGAAAGGATGAAAAAGACAAAGAACTATCAACGAGCCAAGCACGTTGAACAGCACATGCCCCATAGCCGTCCTCCTGGCGGCAAGATTACCGCTCAACGAGGCAAGCACCGGAGTGATCGTGGTTCCTATATTACCACCGAGGATGATAGCACAGCCCAACGAAAAGGAAATCCACCCCTGCGAACACATGATCAACGTGATAGCAAACGTTGCCGCTGAACTCTGCGCAACCATTGTCACAATAATTCCTATGACGAAGAATATCAAGACAGAACCGACACCAAGAGTCGTATAGTTGGTGAGGAACTCAAGCATCCCCGGGTTTTCCTGAAGATTGGGAACATATTTGCTTATAAGGTCAAGACCCATGAACAGGAAGCAGAAGCCTATCATGAACTCTCCGAAACTCTTATACCCGCTCTTTTTCATGAAAAGCATAGGCACGCCTATTGCCAAGAGAAGGATACTGTAATCGGATATACTGACTTCAAAAGAGAAAGCGGAAATTATCCAGGTAGTCGCCGTAGTGCCGACATTGGCACCGAAAATCACTGCCATGGATTGTTCAAGACTCATAAGTCCTGCATTCACGAAGCTAACGACCATCACTGTGGAAGCACTCGAACTTTGTATCAAAGCCGTAATCACTATGCCGGTCAACACCCCTGTCACCCTATTACGGGTCATGGCGCCCAATATATTACGCAAGCGGTCGCCGGCAACTTTCTGAAGTCCTTCGCTCATAACCTTCATTCCATAAAGGAAAAGGCACACAGAACCTAAGAGACTTATAAAATCAACAACTGTATAATTCATCTAAATTTCGAGGTTGTGAAATATTTCAAATTTATAACACACTCTTTTGTCTTGAGTCATTTACGAATCCGGACAATGAAATTTCATTCAATCCACTTCGATTTTTGCAAAATTACGGAAATATTTCGATAATTTTATTAATTTTACTACCTAAATAATCGTTTTTTTTGACCGCTATGGAAATATCTTACCTTTTCCCTTCTGATCCAGATTCAATTTCCGAAAAAGACATATGCCAGACAATGCCTTTTTCCACATTCAACTCAAGCACTTTCCGCAACAGGCAGGTAACGGCTATCGTGGCAATGGCAAAAGACAGGGCAATCGGACGGGACGGCTCCCTTCCCTGGAAACTCCCTGAGGATATGGCACATTTCAAACTCACAACCATGGGACACCCGATCATCATGGGCAGGAAAACATGGGAATCACTCCCCAAGAGTCCGCTTCCCGGAAGACGGAACATAGTGATCTCCAGGAATGAAGAGTATGACGCGGAAGGAGCTGAAACGTTCTCATCTGTAGAAGATGCAATAGCTGCATGCCCTACAACTGAAACACCGATAATAATAGGGGGATCGCAACTTTATAATTCAGCACTCCCCTATTGCACCAAAATAATAGTCACGGAAATAGGCACAACGATACCCGATGCGGACACACATTTCCCGGAACTCTCGGAAAAAGAGTGGGAAACGAGTGACGTTTCAGAAAAGTTTAAATCCAAGTCCGGACTCACATACCGGTTCATAACATATTGCAGGAAATGAAAATAGCCTTGGTCTGCAAATCAGACACAGCCGGAGGGGCTGCAGTGGTTACGTTCAGGCTGATGAATGCCTTGCGTCATGCCGGTCATGACGCGAGGATGATAGTGGTTAAAAAAAACAGTGATTCCCCTTGGGTCATAGAGGCGGCAACAAACCGTAGGTCAAATATACCTTTCATCATCGAACGTCTGAAAATATTCATTGCTAACGGTTTAAACCGTTCTACACTTTTTCAAATAGATACCGCTTCCGATGGTTTGCCGATACATAAGCTCGGCTTTGTCAAAGATGCCGACGTTATCTGTCTGAACTGGGTCAACCAAGGGATGCTCTCGTTAAAGGGAATACACAAGTTATCCCTCCTCGGCAAACCAATAGTATGGACGATGCACGACATGTGGAACATGACCGGAATATGCCACCACGCCGGATACTGCAATGCATTCCTCAGTCCGGACGGAGAATGCGGAAAGTGCCCTTTGCTCAAAGCCAAAGCTTCGAAAAACGACATTTCCCATAAGACGTGGCTACGCAAAAGAAAGCTGTATGACACGTCAAAGATACATTTTGTTGCGGTAAGCAATTGGCTTGCAAAAGCCGCACGAAATTCGGGACTCATGAAAGACGCGGACATCTCCGTCATCCCCAATGCATTCCCGATTACAAACACCGATTCCGCAACAAAAGCCAACCGGGACGTTATCAGGATTATCTTTGGAGCCGCCCGCATTGATGACCCCATCAAGGGGCATCCGACTTTGATAGAAGCCACCAAAATACTTGCAGACAGATATCCGGAAGATGCCAAGAAATTGGAATTAGTCACCTTCGGCAATCTAAAAGATGCCGAATCTTTAAATGGTATTGCGATATCCCACACTCATCTCGGACGCATATCCCCTCAGGAAATACGCGCGGTATATGACTCAGGTTCCGTTGTCGTCTCCACATCCGAATGGGAAACCCTTCCGGGCACACTGATTGAAGGACAGGCATGGGGGTGCGTGCCTGTGGCATTCGACCATGGCGGGCAGCCTGACATTATTGACCACCTTCATACCGGATATTTAGCCCCATGGAGCGATAATCCAAAAGAAAATGCCCTCCGCATTGCGGAAGGCATCATATGGGGAGTTAAAAACAGAGTGCGAATTGCAAATCTGATGAGAGAGTCTGTAATCGAAAAATTCGCTGAAGACTCTGTAGCAACCAAATATATAAACCTTTTTAAGCGTCTATGTTAGCATAGGTAGCGTGTGCCTCAATGAAATCGCGGCGTGGAGCCACCTCTTCTCCCATCAATACGGAGAATGTGCGGTCTGCCTCCGCTGCATTTGTCAGAGTCACCTGCTTGAGCATACGGTTTTCCGGATCCATCGTTGTCTCCCAAAGCTGCTCGGGATTCATTTCACCAAGACCCTTATAGCGCTGAAGAACCAGACGGTTTCTCTCTCCATTGCATTTATCGTCTACAAAGCGCTGCACCTGCTGGTCTGTCCAACAATACTCCTCTACATTCTTCTTCCCTTTGAGAGTGCACTTATAAAGCGGAGGAGTAGCTATATAGAGATAGCCATTGTCGATAATCGGACGCATACGGCGATAGAAGAAGGTCATCAGGAGCGTGGCGATATGTGCTCCGTCGACATCCGCATCGGTCATGATCACTATCTTATGATAACGAAGTTTTGACATATTAGGAGCCTTGGAATCTTCCTCCGTGCCTATAGTAACGCCGAGAGCCTTGTATATATTCACAATCTCATCGGAGTTAAGCACCTTATGTTCCATTGCCTTCTCCACATTAAGTATCTTACCGCGCAGTGGAAGGATTGCCTGGAACCTCGGATTGCGTCCCTGCTTTGCAGATCCGCCTGCCGAGTCTCCCTCGACGAGGAAAAGCTCACATTCCATCGCATCACGACTCTTACATGGTGCCAATTTACCGGGCAACCCGGCTCCCGAAAGCGGGCTCTTGCTTTGCACGCGCATCCTTGCGCTATAGGCTGCATGACGTGCCTGAGCTGCAAGCACAACCTTATTCACGATAGACTTAGCCTGAGCCGGATGTTCTTCAAGATAATAACGCAAAGCCTCGCTTACCGCACTCTGCACCACGCCTCCAACTTCATTATTTCCCAGTTTAGTCTTTGTCTGACCCTCGAACTGCGGCTCGGCAACCTTGACTGAGATCACAGCCGTCAAACCGTCCCTAAAGTCTTCTTTAGAGAGTTCTATCTTTAATTTTTCAAGAAGATGGTTGTCATCGGCATATTTCTTAAGCGTGGTGGTAAGACCGCGACGGAAACCCGTGAGATGCGTTCCGCCCTCTATCGTGTTGATATTGTTGACATAAGAATAGATATTCTCATTGAAGTCGGTATTATATGTCATAGCCACCTCTATAGGGACACCGCCACGCTCAGTGCAGAGGTGGATAATATCTTCAATCAGTGGCTCCTTACCTTCATCAATATATTTCACAAACTCTTTAAGTCCCTCCGCGCTGTGGAAAACATCACGTTTGGGATTACCCTCCTCATCCCGCACACGCTCATCAGTAAGCGTCAAGGTTATTCCGGCATTAAGGAAGGCGAGGTCCCTCAATCTGTTGGCAAGGGTCTCATAATCGTAAATCGTCTCGCTGAAGATTGCAGAATCCGGGTGGAACAAGATAGTTGTTCCTGTATGATCTGTTTCAGAAATCACCTTAAGGTCGCAGGTAGGCTTGCCGAAAGCATATTCCTGCATATGCACCTTACCGTCACGGTGAATCTCGGCACGCAGATAATCCGATAGGGCGTTAACACAGCTGACACCGACGCCATGAAGACCTCCGGACACCTTATATGAGCCTTTATCGAACTTTCCACCTGCATGAAGCACGGTCAACACCACTTCCAATGCCGGCTTATGCATTTTCTCATGCATATCCACAGGAATGCCTCGACCATTATCCACAACCTTGATGGAATTATCTTCAAGAATTGTCACTTCTATATGGCTGGCAAAACCGGCGAGAGCCTCGTCGATAGAGTTGTCCACCACCTCATAAACCAGATGATGCAAGCCGCGCACACCAGTGTCACCGATATACATCGACGGACGCTTGCGCACCGCTTCCAGTCCTTCAAGCACCTGAATATTATCCGCTTGATATCTTTTCTCTTCTTCTTCTGTTGCCATATTCTGGAGTATCTTTGTCAGTCTTGTTTAAACATACAAATTTAATAAAAAAAACTGACATTTCACATCACTTTTCATTCAAATCACACGCAGGAAACACTAATGCCCACGCTATAAAACAATGAAACCACCCTTGAAAAAGGATGGTTTCATTGTTTTATAAAAATCGCACTGCGCTTACAGCGACATATCAATCTTTATATTTAGTAAGGATCACCGATGCGTTATGACCACCGAAGCCGAACGTGTTAGAAAGAACAGTGTTCAGTTCGCGAGGCTGCGCCTGGTTGAATGTGAAATTGAGATTATAGTCAATTTCCGGATCATCGTCCCCGTCCTCATGATTGATTGTAGGAGGCACTATATTATCATTGAGAGCCTTAACACTAAGAAGGGCCTCAAGAGCACCTGCCGCGCCAAGAAGATGACCTGTCATAGACTTGGTGGAGCTAAGATTCATCTTATAGGCATGATCACCAAACACCTTCTGGATAGCTTTTACCTCGCCACGGTCGCCCACGGGAGTTGAAGTTCCATGCATGTTGATGTAATCAATGTCTTCAGGCTTCATGCCGGCATCTTTCAATGCATTTTCCATGCCTATCACGGCACCCAATCCTTCGGGATGAGTAGCTGTGATATGATAAGCATCGGCACTGATACCACCGCCTGCCACTTCAGCATAGATATGCGCTCCGCGTGCTTTTGCATGCTCAAGCTCTTCGAGCACAAGCGCAGCCGCACCTTCTCCGATTACGAATCCGTCGCGGGAACCGCTGAAAGGACGAGATGCTTTCTCACATTCATCATTGCGGGTGGAGAGCGCCTTCATTGAGTTGAAACCGCCCACACCTGCCGGGAATACCGCAGCTTCGGCACCACCGGTAACGATTGCGTCTGCCATGCCCAGACGGATATAGTTGTATGCATCAATAAGGGCATGATTCGAAGAAGCACAAGCCGAAACCGTCGCAAAGTTCGGTCCGCGGAATCCATGGTCAATCGAAATATGACCGGCTGCAATGTCTGCGATCATCTTCGGAATGAAGAAGGGATTGTACTTAGGTCCCTGCTCCTCGCCATGAATTGCAAAATAGCCTGCCTCCTCTTCGAAAGTATGGAGACCGCCGATACCTGCCGCGAAAATCACGCCGACACGGTTCTTATCGACTCCCTCGCTATCAAGACCGGCATCCGCAATAGCCTCGTCTGCCGCCTTAAGCCCATACATCGCGTAAAGGTCAAGCTGACGCGCTTTCTTGCGGTCGAAATGTGCGGCAGGATCGAAATCCTTAACTTCACATGCGAACTGAGTCTTGAATTTGCTTGCGTCGAAGTGTGTAATCGGGGCGGCTCCGCTCTTACCAGCCTTGGCATTCTCCCAAGTAGTGGCTACGTCGTTGCCAATCGGAGTCAAAGCTCCGAGTCCCGTTATTACAACTCTCTTTAATTCCATGAAACTTGATTATTTGCTGTGTTCCTCGATATAGCTGATGGCGTCGCCAACAGTCGAGATCTTCTCTGCCTCTGCGTCAGGAATAGTAATGTCAAATTCTTTCTCGAACTCCATGATAAGCTCAACGGTGTCGAGCGAGTCTGCGCCGAGATCCTTGCTGAATTCAGCTGTAGGTGTTACTTCATTCTCATCTACTGTGAGTTTATCTACAATGATCTCCTTTACTCTTTTTTCAATGTCTGACATATCAATAAGATTTTAGATGTTAATAGTTTTTCTTATTTTTCTTTGTTTCAGAGTGCAAAGTAAATCAAAATATTTCAATTATGGAAATTTTTCATTAAAATGTGCACAAATTTTTTATTTATGTGCATGAGTTTAGGCGTTAGGTTTTAGGCATTAGGCTTTAGATACCGATACCGATACCGAAAATACAAAATATTATGAAAAAGGTTAGGCTTCAGGCTTTAGATGCTCCATCCGAAGCACCTAACGCCTAAAGCCTAACACCTAAAGCCTTTTATAATGCCTTTTATAACCTATACGATCTCCCAGCTTTCGCAGGTTTTAAGAATCATGTCGCGGAGAGAAGCAAAACCTTTCTTCTCTTTAACCTCAGCTACCTGACGCTCAACTTCCGCCTCATAGCTTGGTGCTTGATAATCACGGATTACGCCGAGTGCCACCGGGAGTTCATGACCGTCCATCATGGCGAGCTGCTGCTGCAGGAAGTTTTGCTCGCAATGGGCATCGTGCACAAGCACGTCGTCAAGCGTATAGCCGCCTTCCCCGATGGTTACAGCTTTCAATCCGAAACCTTCCTGAACAAGACCTTTGTCCATGTTCTTTCCGAAAATCATCTTTTCGCCATGGCGCAGAAGGATCGTGTGGTCAGCCCTCTGATCTTTATCCGTGAAATAAGAATGGATACCGTTGTTGAAAATCACACAATTCTGAAGCACCTCCACAACTGCAGCTCCCTTATGGCGTGCCGCAGCAACCATGCAGTCTCTTGTTATGTCAAGTGTTATGTCTATACCTCGGGCAAAGAAATTGCCTCTGGCACCGAAACACAGCTCTGCAGGAATGAAAGGATCCTCAACCGTTCCGTAAGGACTTGATTTGGTGACCGCACCACGATCCGAAGTCGGTGAATACTGACCTTTGGTCAATCCGTATATCTTGTTATTGAACAAAAGTATGTTGATATCCACATTACGGCGGACGGCATGGATGAAATGGTTGCCACCGATAGCAAGTCCGTCACCGTCACCGGAAATCTGCCACACTGTAAGTTCCGGATTAGCAGTCTTTACGCCTGTTGCAATAGCCGCTGCGCGTCCGTGAATCGTGTGCATGCCATATGTGTTCATATAGTAAGGCAGGCGCGAAGAACAGCCTATACCCGAAATGACAGCTGTATCCTTAGGTGCAACCCCTACCACCGCCATAGCCTTGTGGAGAACATTAAGGATTGCGTGATCGCCACAACCGGGGCACCAGCGGGCGTTCTGACTGTTCTTATAATCGGCGGGCGTATAGCCCGTTGTCTTTGTCTCTTCCATTTTTGAGATGAGTTTGATAGGGTTATACGTTAATTATTTTCCATATGAGAGATAACACCGTCCACAACTTCGCTCACGAGGAAAGGCTGTCCCTCAACCTTGTTGATGCGTAGAATCTCCTTGCCGGGGAGGTGCATCTGCAAGTAGTCGGCAAACATACCTGTGTTAAGCTCGGCGACTATAATCCTCTTATATTTTGAAAGCGTTTCTATTGCATTCTCCGGAAGCGGATTGACATATCGGAATTGCCAGAACGCCACTTTGTGTCCGGAAGCGTTAAGCTCTGTCGCAGCAGTGAGGAGATGTCCATAGGTGCCACCCCATCCTACAAGTATCGTGTCGGCATCTTCATCAAACATAGGCTCCATCTTTGGTATGTCGCGGGCAATGCGTGCCACTTTCTCCTTACGTGCCTCCACCATGCGGGCATGGTTTCCGGCATCGGTAGATATAACGGAGGTGTTAAAGTCTTTTTCAAGACCGCCGACACGATGCATTCCTTTATCCATACCGGGAATTGACCAATAACGAACCATCGTCTCCATATTCCGGTCATACGGTTTCCATCCGTTCTCAAGCTGCTCCTTGCCAACCAAGGGAACCTTGATTTCAGGATAATCATCCTTTTCGGGAACTCGCCATGCCGACGAGCCGTTACCTATAAACGCATCCGTAAGTAGAATCACGGGGGTCATGTGCTCGATCGCTATGCGGCAAGCCTGAAACGCCATCTCGAAACAATCCGTGGGGCTGACTGCCGAAAGCACGCAAAGCGGAGATTCACCATTACGCCCGTAAAGAGCCTGCATGAGGTCAGTCTGCTCTGTCTTGGTAGGAAGTCCGGTAGAGGGACCTCCACGCTGCACATCTATAATAACGAGAGGTAACTCCGCCATAACGGCAAGACCGATACCCTCCGACTTAAGGGCGAGACCGGGACCTGACGTGGATGTCACGGCAAGGTGTCCGGCATAGGAAGCACCGATTGCGGAACATACACCGGCAATCTCATCCTCCATCTGACACGCTTTCACCCCAAGATCCTTGCGTTTGGCGAGTTCATGAAGTATATCTGTTGCCGGGGTGATCGGATAAGAGCCTAAGAAAAGCGGACGTCCGCTCTTCTCGGATGCCATTATAAGTCCCCACGCCGTAGCGGTATTTCCTGTAACGTCTATATATGTCCCTTTTTCAGCGGAAGCCGTTTCGATACGATAAACAGGCATCGTGCTATGGGTATTATGTCCATAATCCCAACCTGCCCTCACCACCTTGGCGTTAGCTTCATATATAGCGGGTTTCTTTGCAAATTTAGCCTGTAATTTCTTTAACACGCTGTCGACCGGACGATCGAACAGCCAACATATGATGCCCAACGCAAGCATATTCTTGCATTTCATCATGCCTTTTTGATCAAGACCCGAGTCAGCAAGTGTCGATTTCAGAAGAGTGGTCATCGGCACAAGCATGATGCGGGAAGGATTGATGCCGAGTTCCGCAACAGGATCCGAAGTGGCATACTCGGCTTTCTTAAGGTTCTGCTCCGTGAAAGAATCTCCGTCGCAAACGATTATGCCATCCGGTTTCAGGTAACGCAGATTTGTCTTGAGTGCCGCAGGATTCATCGCCACCAGGACATCTGCTTGATCTCCGGGGGTATGTACATCCTTACCTACACTCACCTGATAACCCGAGACACCGCTAAGGGACCCTTGCGGGGCGCGAATCTCTGCCGGATAATCCGGAAATGTGGAAATCTGATTGCCCTCTCCCGCAGAAATGTTGGAGAAGATGCTTCCGGCAAGCTGCATGCCGTCGCCGGAGTCTCCGGCAAAGCGAATAACCACCTTGTCGATGGTCCTGACATTCGTTTCTTGTAACATCACGAAAGTTGTTATTGTGTTTTATGGTATTGATCAGAAAGAGAACTCTACCGACATGTCAATAATGCGGCATGATCATCGTCCTGCTCTTCGGAGAAAATATATATCCCTCCGAAGACCTGCGCAAAATAACATTTAATTCCTCAATTTCCCAAATATTTTTGCAATAAAAATTCCCCGTCTGCTTTAAAGCATACGGGGAATCTATCATTTCTCTATAATTATTGATTTTAACCTGCTCCTAAGTAGGCGGCAGCTTCTTAATGTATAAGGATCTTCACTGCCTTACCATCCGCCTTGACGGCTATATATAATCCGGGACGCAATCCTATACCGGAAACTCTACGCCCTTCAAGATCATAAACAGCACCGCCTTCCGGAACGATAATGTTACGACCATCTACCGCTACCGGTTCGTCTACAGAATCTTCAACACCGCACACTCCTGAGGTCCCGTCATCAAACCCATTGAACCTATAGAGCAACACCCCGCCCTGTGACGATGAATAATTAAGAAAACGTGGCTGAGTCTTGTTATATTTAAGACTTCCGTTCTGTGCAAATTCAATTATGGCTTGACCTTCTGCACCAACCGACACCGATGCCGGAGTGCCGCTTGACTGGTCAAGCTTCATTTTGTTGCTGCCGCTGGCATTCCAGTAACCTTTGGAATTACCCAAAGTATCAGAAATTCTGAGAGTATACTGAGACGAAGAACCGGAAACCGGAACGAATGTCACCAATGCAGCTCCATCGGGCAAACATATCACATTGTCACCTTCAAATTTTCCATATCCGCAACTTGGCATAAAGGTTGTGGCGTTATGTCCCATTACATTCTTGACATTTTGCGACATTATTATATAGTAATCCCCTGCAGCTACTTGAGAATCATCTGTTACGGGAGTCCAAATTCCATCGGTATAATCGGTTACAGAAGGATCCCTGCCAGTCATTGTAACATAAACAATGGAACTGCGCAGATTCTTTCCGCCATCTTCATCCAAGGCATATGCCTTGAACACATGACGCTCTCCGTGGGCGGAAGCCGCAGGCAAGGCAACGCTGCCACCATAGCGTTGATATGAGCTTCCATCGCAACTCACCCAAAGATCTCCATCAGCAACATCGAACGCAATATCTCCCGAACCCCAATAACGCCCGCTATAAGTATTAACTCCGGTAAGCCATATCCCTGAAACTTGAGGATCGGCAGGACGGTTAACAGGCTCTACTGCATTTTCCGCAATGGAGAATGCCTCCCCTTTCTTATCTCCCCACACATATTCTGCAAGAGCCGGAAAATCTATATAAGGATTCCTGTTTTTCTGCAATTTATAAATCTCCTCATTGCGTGCAAGTTCCACATCATCCACAGGATCTTCCTCAGACCATTTAAGGAGCATGTCTATCACCCATTGTTGGGGTTCGGCACCATTTGCCCCGATATTAAGCATGAACTTGCCATCTTTTTCAGTATTCCAAGAAATATCTGAATAAGTGGTGAATATATAAAGATAGGCCCTCGCAAAGTCTCCCTTATATTCATCCGAAGGCTCGAAAACCGTAGCCGCTCCACCTCCGAATCCGCTTGCCGGCGTTCCGATCCTTACAAGCCCGTTATCATATATACGGGCATCTGCTACCACACCGAGAGGATTATTGGATTTCTTATTGTTAGCATCCGCGTCAGAAGGATTAAGATGGAAAAGATCGCTGTAAGCTTCTCGGCTCCCATTCTTGCCTCCCCACCATGAATTTGCAACGGAATGCTCTATATTCATGGCATCATGTCCTGTCGCGACATAAACAATCCGGTTGCTATACATATCGCGCCAGATAAGGTCTCCGCCCACAACACGCACATCCGTTTTTTCAAACGCACTCCAAGTCTCTCCTGCTGCGGATCCATAACTGATCACGGTAAAATCGGCAGGCATTGCCGCTTCCTTGACTGCAAGTTTGAGCGCCTCGCCGCTCTTGCCTTCCAATACCGAATAGTATTCAGCGGGAATCTCAGCCATGAGTGCAAATGCACCCATGGCAAAGCATATCCCGGATATAAGGTTTCTCATATAACCTGTTTATTTCAATTTATTACTTTATCATAACTTTCACTGCCTTCTTGAATCCAGGCTTGGTTACGATATATATGCCCCTGGCAAGGTTCTCACCGCAAACCTCGCGACCGTTGAGGTCGAAAATCTTCGCCCCATCCGGCACAAGGATATTATTGCCCCAGACTTCCACAAGGAAACTATCGTCAAGATCAACAATCTCATTCACACCTGAAGAATCCTTGACTTTCCGATAGAAATCAAGACGTTCCTGACCGTTGCTCGTATATGTCGTGAAGCGAGGAGCCGACTTATTATAATAAAGTGCTCCGGATCCTGTACTTGCACTCGGTCCGTAAACAACCGCCACACCCTGAGAAGAGTATGTAAGTTCTGCCTCAACCCCTTTGGTTGTGATATAATCAGTCAGATTGAAATTTTTCTCAGATGAGCTGAATAGATAACCTTTGGAATTTCCTTCGATATCTGAAGCTCTCAAAGCATATCCGTCACCGAGGGTCTCAAGCGTTATGAGGGCGGCATCTGCTGGAGCTTCCTTAATCACGCCGTCCGTGATGCTTATTGTTGATGTGGGTTGGAAATAACTCCTTTTTGTGTCTTGGCTCAGAGACATTGCAACATTAGAACTTGACCCTAAGATCAGATAACTCTCTCCGGCACGAATATCAGACTGAGAAGCAACTAAGACATAAGTTCCGGGCACAAGAGTCGGATCTTCGGGCGAAGGGTCAACAGGGTCGGGATCAACCGGATCCGGGTCTATCGGGTCCGGGTCTACAGGACCGGGATCCGGCTCATGAGCACCATCCACATGGTATGGCTGTCCGCTTTTAGAACCCCAGATATATTCCGCCAGGTCAGGAAGATCAATAAAAGGATTCCTGCTCTTCTGGTTACTCTTATATATACCGTCATTGCGATCCCTCTCTTTCTGACTAACAGCATCATTCGCCGACCATTCAAGCAACATATTATATGCCCATGGCTTAAGTGTCAGATCCGAAGATTTGTCATACATCCAGTTGGTTCCAGATGACTGCCAAGAGATATCGTCATATACAGTGAACATATACATGAACACCCTCGCCATGTCTCCCTTGTATTCATCACAAGGCTCATAAACATTTGTAGCTCCTCCACCTTGACCGCTGACCGGAGACCCGATTATTGTCACTCCGTTTGTCCAAGAAACCTTACCGATCTTCGCCATCGGATAATTGCTCTTACGGCTGTTTGCATTTGAATTTGAAGGATTGAGATGGCATATGTCGCAATAGGCATCGTTTGTGCCACCACCCCACCATGATTTGGCAACGGAATGCTCTATATTCATCACTGAATTATTAGGTTTTGAAGAACCCATAACAACCTTCTCGTTGCTATACATATCCCACCAATATTTCACACCGTTCTCCACCTTTACGTCCGTAAGGCGAAATGCGTCCCATGTGGAATTGCCATAAGAAATCCTGTTGTGATGGCTTTTGACTATAGCTTTCACGGCTTTCTTCAATGCCACACCTGTTTTTCCTTCAAGGGAATCATAATACCCGGCAGGAGCATCCGCAAATGCCGGTGTAGCGAGAGCTAAAGCGCATATATAAGCTCCCGCAATATTAATCAATCGTGATTTCATGATATCGTTAGTTTATTTTTTGCGTAAAAAAATGTGTTTGACCTACAAATTTATATAATTATAATTAATAATTACAATATTTCCAAAAAAAAGAAAGGCAGCACCAAAAGTTTTTTCATTTAACTTTTGGTGCTGCCTAAAATACCTATCGGTCTACCGATTTTTTCAAATAATGAGTCTGAAAGGACGCATACCTTCCGAAGTAATCACATATACACCTTGCGGCAACATATAAATCTCTCCATCAACCGGAGACGGGATAAAGAGAATCTCCATGCCGTTGATATCATACACATGTACCGGTTTTGTCTGTATCTCCACATCACTGACCTTGACTGTGAAACCGCCATCAACAGGATATATCTTTATCGGAGCCGCAATGTAAAGCTCTTCCACCGAACTTCCTTCAGCCAAATAAATCTCGTTTGAAGGCTCTGAAAGGATACCCAATCTGGAATATTGCACATAATATGTCTCTGCAACTGCCGGATCACGATCGCTTATAACATAACTCGTCTCTCCTGTTTCGTATGTTTCAGTTTCCTGATTACCGTCAACAAGGCGAGTACGTGTCAAGACATAATAGTCAGCTATCTCACCCTCAGGAACCGGATTCCAATGAGCGGTGTATGAATTGGCTGTCACATCCGTAGGCTGCAAGGCTGTAAGCGTAGTGAATGTCGGCATCGGAAGAGCCTCACCTTTGAGCGTTACGGCTATCGAACCGGTCAATCCTCCATCATAGAGCACTATCTTGGCTTCATGCTGCCCTACACCGGCGGGGGTATAGGTTATATTAAGCAGATATCCCTGATTTTGATTTATTGTGGCGGCGGGAATCTCTTTGGTGATTTCCGGCACGAACATAGCCCTGTCTGCACCTGTCACTCTCACTGAAAGCGGAGATGTGAGGTTCCTACCCACGATCTGCAATACGCGAGTCTCGGAACGCCCCACTGCCACCTGACCGAAATCAAGGGCTTCGCCATTAACAGGCGCCGTAATCTCCGGATCACCGGTAATTGGGGGAGTCGGGTCGCTTCCGTCCTGATCTTTTACATAGAAAATCTCAGTGGTGCGCGTGCCCCATACATATTCCGCCAATTCCGGAAAATCCACAAAGGGGTTCCTGTTTCCCTGATACTGCTCCACTACATTGTTACGGTCTATCTCCTTCTGATCCACAGGATCCTGACGACACCACTGAAGCAGCATCTCTTTCGCCCAAGGCACCAATGTGGGATAAGCCTCTTTATTATACATGTAATTGATCACCCAGTTTATGTCGTCATATACTGTTGCCACATACATATAAGCCCTTGCAAAGTCTCCCTTATATTCATCATCGGGTTCAAACACGTAACGGCTACCGCCGCCATATCCGGTCATGGCTCCGCCGATCTTTGACACTCCGTTATTGAAACTTGTGGAAGCAGTAAGCCCGAGAGGATAATTGAGCTTAGCCTGATTAGCCGCCCCGTCAGACGGGTAAAGGTTCCACATATCGGAATAAGCCGGCGTATATTCCACCGAGCCGTTCTGCTTCCACCAAGATTTAGGCACGCTGTGTTCCCGCTGCATCTTATTTGCCGAGAAGCTGCTCTTACCGGTCTGCCCTCTTTTTATGAGATACACAGCATCCGAATACATATCCCACCATCGTTTACAACCGTCAACAAGTTCGGGATAGACATCCGAATACTGCCAATATGTTGGCAGGTCTGTATACACAAGCGTTTGATGCGACTTCACGCACTCTTTGGCGGCTGCCTTCAGTGAAGCGCCACTCTTTCCGTTCATCTTATCATAATATCCGGCCTTGAACTCTGCCGAAGCGCCGACAACAACACATAGCGCCAGCACTAAAGTCATGTAAAATTTCTTCATCAGCAATATGGATTTACTATTTAAACAAATAAACAGATAAAAATCCCTTGGTGCGGTGTTTTTTGCACCAAGGGATAATCATATATTGCATAATAATATCCAAGTAAGTGTTCACTTACTTGGAAGCTTTCACTTCAAGGTCATTTATCTCCCATTGATCGGCACCTGCAGCGGAACATCCGTACTTGAATGCCACCTGAATTTTCTTGCCGGCAAAAGCCGAAAGATCCATATCGCCGGAGTTTACAAAAGTCCATGCTCCTGCTTCGGGCCACGTTGGGATGGTTATCTCGGTCCATGTTGAAGAACCGCTTTCACGAACCACGAAGCCGCAGAGCTGCTTGATAGTGGTCTGGAATTTTGCAGCATGACGGAAAGAAGCTTTTGCCGATTTATATCCGGAAAGGTCTATTACCGGAGTAATGGCGTATGAAAGTCCATCGCTCGTTGCCCCAAAACCAGTGGCATTGAGATAGCCTTTGCCGTTATACTCTTTCCAAGACCACAATTCTGACTTTCCAGCCGGAAGAGTGACATTATCGATAGTCCAGTCAGACGGAAGGGATGTCAAGCTTGCTTCAAGCGATTTATAAACCACATCCTCTCCCGATGGCTCCGGAGGAGTCGGGGTGTCACCTGAAACAATCTCATATTCTGTAACGTCCCTGACACTCATCATGCCGAAATACTTTTTCAAGTCACCTTTCACTTTCACACGGGCGCCATAGATTGAAGGATTCTTGGAAATACCAAGTGTGGTTCTCACATCTCCCACATTCTTAAGACCGATTGGGGCAGAGTTGGAAGCATTAGCTTCAGGAGGTGCCACCATCGAGAGGATCACGTTTGTTGCGTTCTTATAATTATCTCCATCTGAAGGAGTTGTTCCAAACACTGCAGAATCCCATGTTTTATCTGCGGTATAACCTGCTACATAACCTTCGACCCAAACACCTGTTGCGTCAGCAGTAGCAGCCTTGATCTGATCGGTATTATACGGACTCTCTTTTGTACCGTCTCCATTCGGAATACCGTCACCAGGACCCGGAGCAGGAGTTTCACCCCCCCCTATTACGACTCCGTCAACCTCCACATCGGCAGCCGTGCCGCCATTGCCGGTGATACCGGGCATGCCGAGGAACGTATTAAGGTCACCTCTGAGCAAGATTGCTTTCTTCAACACATCCGGATTGTCTACCAAGTTAACAGATGCACGGAATGCCGAACCTTGCGGGAGTTCCACAGCAAGACATTTTGTCCAGTCTGTCTCATCGGCAGAGGCAGCGATAAGGATATTGTTATCCATCTCGGCATCAGCACCGAAGATCACATCATCGTTAGATGTAACCGTATTGACACCAGCCTTGACAGAACCCACGATATAAGCTTTCACCCAACCTGCAGCTCCCTGATTCTGGATCTCTATAGCCTCGGCTACGTCATACGGATCATCTTTCTGTCCTTTGTCAGTGATCATAACGTCACCAAGACCGCGAAGAAGCAACTGCCAAGCATCACCATAATATGAAAGGATACCGCGCACTGTTCCGGTGCCTTCCGGAATCATCTCGTTGTAGAAATTCGAATAACCGGAAGTGCGGACAATAAGTTCACCGCCATTGGCATCCTTGAGTGTGCGGTTCACACTTTCCTGATAAGGTGCGTAAGTTTCCTTACCACCCTCTTCGAAATATACATTCCTGAATTCAACAAGCTGGCTCTGCATATTGCGAAATTCTTCACCGGTTGCAGGAAGTTGTGAAAAGGTAGTCACGATACAATATGGAGCATCAGAAGGCCATTCGCCATTCTGATCAACATATTTCACCTTAGGATCCGGCAATCCGTTAAGTTCGGAATGAGCAAGGAAATAGTCCCATGCCATGAATCCGAGCTGGGGAGCACCGTCGTAAGGATCACCGAGCCATCCGATCTGCTGCAATCCACGGTAATAACCTATATAAAGTCCGGTTGCGTTAAGCACAACATCCTGACCGATACGATAGTCGGTATAAGTTGAGCCTTGGTTCACGGAGAGTGCGATAGCCGCTGTCTCATCCTGAATAACTATAGACTTATAAATATTGCCGGAAGCATCACTCGAAACCACTCGTCCGTGGATAATATAAGGAGTCTGCGTAGCTTCGTCTTTCATCGGGCACATTACCGTCTGATCGGCGAATGCAGTCTTAAATTCAGAAATGGTAGTATTGGCTTCCATAGTAGCTTTCGGCACATCGAGAGCCGGCACGTCCATGTCTGCTTGGCAGGAAGAGATTGCACCCATAGCCACCAAAGCCAAAGCCGAATGTATTATATTCTTTATTTTCATTTTAATCTGCTTTTAAATTAGTTGATGCCTTTATTTACCGGGTACACCATAAATCTGCATCTTGTCAATCTCCCAAGTGCCAGAGAGGCTTGATGTCGATGTGTAACGGAAAGCTACCTGAATTTTCTTACCGCTGAATTTATCAAGATTTGCATAACCGGAATCAGAGAATGTCCATGAATTTCCGGCAGGAGGAATAGGCAAGGTTATTGTCTCCCATTCTTCCGAGCCAGCCTCACGAACAAGTGTCTGACACATCTGGTTGAATGTATCCACATTATTGAAATAGTTAGCGGCAGAATGAACGTTCATACGAATTTCCCCGAAACCGGTGAGGTCAATCTCTTCAGATATTGCCATGGCATCTGTTGTCACGGCAGATCCGGATCTTCCACCGGTTGCGACAAAACCATATTGGGCATTAAGTTTCCATGTCTCGAATCCGGCTGTCGAAGGATTGCCTTGATCAAACGTGAAGCCTTGCATGCCACCCATGAAGTTAAGATTCTTTATCGGTTTTGATCCTATGGGAAGAACCATATTGGGATCGGGTTCAATACCTTCCGGTCCCCAGTTATATGCAGACACGCTACGCACTCCGTAAGCCGAACAATATTTCGAACCTGTCTCACCATAGAGGCAAACTTCCTTACCTTGATTCTCGGGATGGTCTCCAAGGTTTACTGCATTACGCACATTGCCGCTCGGAAGCTGCACGGGCACACACTTCGACCAGTCTCTCTCATTGGGGTCTGCAGCAATGAGTATATTAGTCTTCACCGTAGCAGGAACTGTAAAATTAGCAGTCTCCTGTTTGAGCACATTGCCGATATTGGTATCTACAAAGCCTACGATATAGCCCCTCACCCATACGGTTTCACCTAAAGTTTCATTAATGCTACCAAGGCTTGCCTGATACGCAGTCATGGGATTATCCCAAGCGCCGGTGCCTATGCCCCCCTCCGGAACAATCACCGGAGGCTGAGCCAAATCATCGTTACATGCCCCGAGACCCATAGCCATAAGGAGCATCAGCGAGAATATGATCTTTATATTTTTCATTTTAGTTTATTTTATTTTTATGTTTTCGGTTGTCAGTACATTTCTGACAACTGAAAACTTAAAACCGAAAACTTAAAACCTTATACCCACATTAAAGAAGACGCGTATGCCCTGGGCATAATAGATCTTGTTGGGGAATTTATTCACGTTATAGTCTGTATAGTCAAACTTACCCTCCTGATAACCGCCGGTCTGGATATTGCGATTGTTGAGAAGGTTGTTCACACTGAGATTGAAGTTTATAGATCCGAAGTTAGTGTAAAGAATCTTTCCGATAGAAAGGTTCATCACCCATTCCGAGTTGAGTTTATCCTGATGAGTGATCTGATTGCGACGCTGGATATATTCCTCCTCAGAAGTGCAGAACTTCCAAAGACCGGGCATCTCTTCATGACGCGCGGGCGAAAGGTCGATCCAGTTATCACCAAACCACTGACCGTTCACTTCAAAGAACCATTGCTTGATATTATAGTTCAGACCGATCGAATAAGCCTGCTGGGGAGTTCCACCGATATGGTAGTTCTTGAGATATACACGACGTGTCACGTCTTCCTGAGAACCATTCTCATAGCTACGAACACCAAGAGGATTATTCTCATATGTGTTGCGTGAGAATGTTCCGGCTGCTGAAACCGACAGGTTGCTGAGTATCTTGTATTCCATGCCAAGCTCGATACCTTTGTATTCTGTCTCCATTCCTGACATTGAATAGTTCATGAAAGTGTTGAGCTGATAGTCATAGAAACCTGAACGTTTGATGCCGTCCCACATGCGGGTATAGAAGCCAGTAACAGATCCGCGGAAGCGGGCATAGTTCCAAGTGTAAGAGAGGTCTGCAGAGAAGAAACGCTCTGATTTTAGACCCTGTACGGAAGTGTCTTTCGTACGGGGAGACACATAGCTATAGTCGGGCATAGGAGCACGTGAACCATAAGAAACATGGACGGTGAAATAGTTACGTCCGTCAAGTTTGTAGGTGGCACCTGCCTTCAGGGCAGCATTGTCGAATGAATGATGCTTTCCGGTGCCGAGTGAGTTTTCAGGTGCACGTCCGTTCTGCATGTTACCATGGCGCACAAAGTCTGTGAAACTAACCTCAAGACCATAGTTCACGTTCCAGTGAGCCGTGGTGATCTGATTCTGAACCCATGCGCGGGCATTGATGCTGCGGATATTATAGTCGTAACCGAACACATCCCCTTTATAAACCTTGCGGTTGGGGTTGCGCATATCATTCTGAAGGATATTGGGATTGCCGGCGAAGTCGCGCTCCGAGAAGTTGTCAATGTCACGCCAGAACTCGCCGCCGAGAAGATCACGGATAGTCTTATAGTAATGTCCGTCGCTATAATTCACGCTCAGACCTCCCTGAAGAGTCATGTTGTCATTGATACGATGATCAAGATATGAGTTGAGCATCCATGAGGTCAGGTTTGAATGACGGTTCTCGAGGATATAGCTTGACTGACCCAAAAGTTCGGGATTGCGGTCAAACTGCTGCCTGTTAAGAAGGTTGGTCTGATAGAGTCTGTTCCAGTCAATCTGACGGTGAGCTTTATCGCCTCCCCACCAGTCTGTAACAAAATCAAAAACTTCCTGCTGCGCTGCGTAAAGATCGGGATCAGTGAAGGGGTCTGCCGTAGGCTTGTAGTAAGATGGCAGATAGCGGTAATAGTCGGGACGTGGATCCGCAGTCTGATACCAGTTGAGTGCTGAGCTGCTATAGCGGTTGTTGCGGAAAGCGATACCGGTGTTCAGCTTCGTTCCCATCTTGGGTTTCCATATCCAGTTGAGGACAACAGAGGGATCCACAGACTCAACGATACGTGCACTTTTCTTTTTGCCGTCGAGATAACCCCACGACGGATTATAGAGATTTGTTCCTGCAAGGTCGTAAGCTTCCTGAGTGGCAGCGGAGTTTGTGGCACGCTGCGTAGGTGCGCCCCATGCCGAGAGATTCAGTGAATGCTGATCGTTGAATACTTTCTGGAGACTCAGCTGCAAACCTACAGAATTATAGAACGTGCCTTCGATCACACCTTCCGGCGCATAACGCCCTATCACATTTGCAGAGAAAGCCCATCCTTTGGAATTAAGTCCTGTTGAATACTGCAACATGGCGCGCAGCATATAGTTCGAGTTAGTATATGAGAGATTTCCCCTGAAACCGGGGGCATATTCGGAAGCATAGGTTGTAAAATTGCTTGCACCTCCTATGTTGCCGAAACCGAAGGGAGCTGCCTCCATACCGATATCAGTGGTGCGGTTGCGGAAAGCACCGGAAGTCATACCGCCAAGACCGGAGAAATTAAAACGTCCGCGCATGGCGTCGTTGAAATTGATACCGTTGATATAACCGTTATTCCAGTTGCTGTCATAACCGCGCCAGCGGAAACGGGCGATGGAGAAATCATAATTTGATGCCTGGTAGTAGATATCGTCTGTCGCACCTTGAATGGTACCTACGCTTTGACCGGATCCTTCATCATCGAGGATCTGCTCCTCATCGAAAAGGAAATCGTCACTGTCAAGCTCCTGACCATCGAAGCCTGTGGGGTCAAGACGGATCTCGCCTATATTCTTCACCAAGCCTTCTACGATTTTGACATCCTTATAAGCGTCTGCATAGCCATAAGCAATAATCTGAAGAACATCCGTGCCTGGAGCAGCCTTGGAAATGGTAAACGTACCGTCCGAACCGCTGGTCACGAAAATTGCCTGATCGCGCAGAAGGATATTGGCATCTGCAACAGCCTTACCGGTACGGGCATCGACCAGAGTGCCGGTAAGCCCTGTCGCGGCAAGCGACGGAAGAGCCATACACAGCAGCATTAGCAATGATAATTTAATTCGCATAATTTAGTATCTTGTTTTTGTATGTTGTTGTTTTAATTACTTCTTCACTTCCTGCACAAGGAATATCTCCGTCGGCAGGTGATCTGAATATCCGTTGGTCCATGCGCCTCCGGAGAAGGTGCGGTGCGGATAACCACGGTATTGACCGTCGCTCTGAAGCAGGAATTGCTTATTGAACACTTCCGCCCCATGATATTTAAGCCCGGCTGCACCGTCAACCAGATTCTTGTTAACTATAATCTGATCGAAAAGGTCCCAGCCTCCACGATAGATATAAGAACCGATACCTTTGTCGAGTTTCTCCCAGAAAGGATTGAAGAAACCGCCGTCAGGCGTATCCCCGATTTTCTTTACGGCTCCCAAAGTCTCTGCAACACTCTTGTTGTGCGGATCGTCATTTAGGTCTCCCATCACTATCACACCCATCTTCGGATCAATCTTATAGAGGGAATCCGCAATAGAACGGCTTAAAGAGGCGGCAGCCTCACGCAGCCAGCTGCTTTCCTTCTCACCGCCACGGCGCGAAGGCCAGTGATTGACAATGACAGCAACACGCTTGCCACCCATAAGACCTACCACACACATCTGGTCGCGTGTCTTGAAATTGGGAAGTTCGGGCACAACAAGACGGTGATTCGTCACATTTATCACACGGAAAAGTTTCGGATTGTAGAGAAGACCAACATCCACACCTCGGGCATCGGGCGAATCATGATGACATATCTGGAGATTCCAATCCTTGATTGCATCTGCTTTCACAAGATCCTGAAGCACGGTTATATTCTCGATTTCGCTCACACCGATAACCGCCGGACCAATCGGAGTAGTCTTTGTGGTCATCTGCGATATGGCATAGGAGAGATTCTTTATTTTCGACCAATACTTCTTGCCATCCCATTTATATGACCCGGCAGGAGAAAACTCCTTATCGTATTTCCCGTTGTTGTTGATAGTGTCGAAAAGGTTCTCAAGGTTATAGAAAGCGACACCGAAAGTGCGGTATTGCTTTCGTGTCTGTGCGTTAACGCACAGACACGCCGACACTCCGATCAGGAGTGTCAGCGCCAATGCGGTTAGTCTGTTAAGTTTCATTTGAGGTGGATATGGAGATTAGAAATATTTCACCTCTTCACCGGTCATAGTGGCAAGCAGGCTGTTGGCAAGACTGCTCGCGCCGAGACGGAAGAGATCATGATTGAACCATTCGTCACCGAGAACCTCTTTCACTATTGCATAATAATGAAGCGCCTCTTCTGATGTGCGAACCCCGCCTGCAGCCTTGAAACCTACCTTGTTGCCGGTCTTCTCATAATACTCCTTGATACACTGGCACATTACATATGCAGCCTCAAGGGAAGCTCCGGAATATATTTTGCCGGTAGAAGTCTTGATGAAGTCAGCTCCGCTATACATTGAAAGGATTGATGCTTTCTTTATATTGGCAGCAGTCTTCAGGCAACCGGTTTCAAGGATAACCTTAAGCTTGGCATCGCGTGCCGTGTGCTTAAGCTCGATAATCTCGTCGCACAAATCCTCATAGTTCTCATCAAGGAAACGACCCACATTCATCACGATATCAACCTCGTTGGCACCACCTTCAACAGCCATTGCAACATCTGCAACCTTGACGGCGTCGAATGTCTGGCTTGAAGGGAAGCCGCCTGCAACTACAGCAATATCCACACCCTCTACATCAAGGTTGGATTTAACAACTTCAGCGAAGTTGCTGTAAACACAGATTGCCGCCACGTTCTTAAACTGGGGGTAATCATTATCGAAATCGTTCACACGCTGTGTGAACTTAGACACACTCCGCACGCTGTCTTCTGTGCTCAGGGTTGTCAGGTCAATAGAGCTGAAAAGGAACTGATAAACTTCCGGAGTGGCATACTTACCGGATTCTTCAATTATCTTCTTAACTTCTTTTGCCACAAATTCGTCATTTTCGACGACCTTGCTTTCGGCAAGTGTTTTCTGGTATCTATCCATAAGAATCGTCAGTTATATGGTGTAATAAATATTAACTTGCAAATATATCCAATTCTTTTTTATAAATAAAATATTTTTACCTATTGTTAAACACTTTTTTATAAGTTTAAATCATTCTTTAGTTAAACGGCGAGCAATACGATCCGGATTTCTTGACAAGAAATCCGCCCATGATTTCGGACCTTTAGCCACTTGTGGCTTACCCGTTTCATAGAAATGCGTAAGCGCAGCGGCAAGCGCATCCGTGGCATCAAGCAGATGGGGCATCTTGTCTGCCGGAATGTTCAGCAGACGCTTCAACATCTCTGCCACCCGTTCTTTAGATGCCGATCCGGTGCCGGTCACCGCCTGCTTTATAGACAAAGGGGCATACTCGGCAATAGGTATGTCACGACTGAGCGCAGCAGCCATAGCCACCCCCTGGGCACGCCCCAGTTTCAGCATAGACTGCACGTTCTTGCCAAAGAAGGGAGCCTCAATCGCAAGCTCATCGGGTAGATATTGCTCCACAAGTCCCGTCACCCTCTCGAAGATACGGTGCAGACGCTTATAATGGCTTTCGAACTTGCTAAGCTGGATAACACCCATCACCACAACCTCCGCTTTCTTGCCATTAATGCCCAGAACGCCATATCCCATGACATTCGTACCCGGGTCAATACCCATTATCACACGCTCATATTTTCTTACTTCTTCATTCATGGGGGTTGGGGTTTAGGCTTTAGGCTTTAGGCTTTAGATTATACGTGGCTTAATCCCGAATCAAACTCTAAAGCCTAAAACCTAAAGCCTAACGCCTAAAAAATACTCTCGAATACTGACGTGAACACCATAGCATCCGGAGCGAAACGACGCTCAAATGCTGCAACGAGAGGACGCAGACGCTTTGCCACCCACGTCTCCACCTCATCAATAGTCTCAAACTCTCCCTGAAAAGCTACACTAAGAGCCTGGGAAGCATCTGCCTCCTCACCTCCAGCCTGACGCATCACAGACAGGCGCGAGCGCCCCTCCGGACCAGCCTTATGCGCCAACGGCGCAAACCATTCCAGAAACTCCGCTCCGCGTTGCGGATCAACCATAAATGTTGCGTTATGTATCAGCATCCCTATATCTTCTATTTATTCTTAATTTTACACTTTCAATATTTTTACTCTCAATATGGTCAATTAATAAAAACAACCACGAGCCTTAAATATCTCATTAAATTTCCGCGTGCCAACGCATCTACAATCGTGTTAACGCGTAAGTAAGAACCTTGTTTATCATAAGAAGTTGTTTAAACTAATTTAAATTATAAAAAATTCCGAGGAATTGTAAACATTATGGCAATCTTTATTAATCTTTTGGGCATCTTTGTCCGCATTCATCGGAACCAACCGGGAGGTTGCTTCTTCTTCAATCGGGCAAACCTGCTCCAAAATCTTAATAAATCTTACCCTAAAAATTAGTTTAAACAACTTCTAAATATGAAAAAACGGTATGTTTTAATAAAACACACCGCCAAAACAAAATTATGAAAAACATTTCGAGCCTCTTGTCGGATTCGAACCAACGACCCCGAGATTACAAATCACGTGCTCTGGCCAACTGAGCTAAAGAGGCAGGTGGGCGAGCTTACTCCATCGCACCGCTCAACCCGCTACCCTTGCTTCGGTCAAGACCTGGGGGATTTACGGGGAGCTGGTCGTGAAGGACTCACCCGATGCAAAATTACAATTTTTTTTTCAATCCACCAAATTTTTCAAAATTTCGAACTTCAGATCTTGCGATGCAAGCATTTCGGCAAGCTTATTAAGTCCCTGAGCCTTAGAATAAGACAGTTTCACAGCCTCCGTCTCATACTTAACCGGAGCAACCATTAGCAACCTGTAGGAAGCACATAAGTCAAACCATTTCCCTTGAGGAGCAAACCTTTCTCCAAAGCCATTCTCCATTATAAGGATAATACCTGCACCCATATCGATTGCCCTATCCCTGAATACTTTCTCCTTTGGATTTATAAACGGGCTTATCAAAACTCCCCTGTCGTCTATCGTATCATTCCATTCCCTCTCCCTTGATTCCAATTCTTGAAGAGAATATTTCCGGCTCACCTTCACCGCCGTCCTGACAGGTTCTTCCAGCAATAATGGATTCCCATATATTGCATATGTCATTCCTCCGGAAAAAGAATCTTCAATATTCAATATTTTAAGATACAATACCCTACGAAACAATTGAGGAAATTCTCGCTTTATCAATAGTCGCCTCGGATTATCAGAGATGTAATCATTCATAGCCTTCAGCTGCCCTTTGCCCCTCAATATCCGGTCATGAAAATTGGCATCAAAAAGCGCTCGTCGCGGCTCGTCTCCCAACCTCTTGGCGCAATTAACCTTGAATGCGGAAATCACCGCCCCAAGATGAATGGGGATCGGTTCTTTTACAAAAATAAGAAGATGGAGATGATCCGGCATTATGACATACCGAGGAATATAAATCTGCGGATATGAATCTTTGATTCTCTTGATCTCAAAATTTATAGCCTCCCCGACACGTGTAAATTTAACCCGAGGTGGATTCCCTACATCTTTAACCTTTCCCTGCAATTCCGAGAAAGGAGGAATTCCGTCTGCCTTATTTATAGTGACCATATATATGCAACGGCTTTGGTAATCATGGTTACGCATCCTTCTTTTATAAGAAGGCTTCTTCGGTTTCCAAAAATCCTGCCGATCGCCGCTATTCATAACCAAATCTATATAAACCAAACAAATTAATGCAGATCATTAATGCATATCAGATCAAATCATTCCAAATCCACGCAAAATCCAAAATCCGCTTAAACTCTTGAATCTACTTAAACTATTGAATCCGTTTAAACTATTGAATCCGTTTAAACTATTGAATCCGTTTAAACTATTGAATCCGTTTAGACTCTTGAATCTGCGCATAAATGCACAGACACCGAAACAAGCTAACGCCATATTCCATCCTTCATATCCCTTCATATATCTTATTTATTCTCCACTTTCCCCTCCATTCTTCCCTCCATCCTCTTCCCAATCCCTTGCCTCTATCCAATCATATCCACCTCCATCTCGATATAACCTCTCCATTCTTCTCTCCATTCTTCTCAATCCCTTGCCTCTATCCAATTATATCCTTCTCGATATAATCCCTTCTTCTTCCATAATTTCGGCTTCGATTTTCATCAGGCACTTTCAGATGATTCGGCTTCAGCATTAGCTTCAATCGAATCAATCGCATCGGCTGTTTTATAACCCCTCCCGCCGGCGGCGGGAGGGGTGCTTGCGTTAGCCTGTCTGCGTGCTTTGGCATTTATGCCAAAGGAAAAGGAAAGAAGAATAAGCCATATGACGGGAGCTGAATGAGCAATCCCGGAAATAGCAGATCGAAATGGAGAGAAGCCGCGATCAGTCTTGGCTGCGCTCTATCCGGAGGTTATCAATGAGCGCATGGTTGGTGGAGATATTCATATTCTCATCCTCGGGAAGATAACGGATCCCGATAGTATGAACGCCCTTTTCAAGAGGGAGAGATATCTGATTGCTCATGCCCCAGTCGTTCCAGTTGCCTCGACCGCGCTGCGGAAGCACCAGTGTGCCGGCTTTATTCCCGTCAAGAGTCAATGTGCGGACTGCGGCTTTGTTCTGTGTATTCACAGGTCCGTTACCATTTGCATAACGGACAGCAAATGTATATACCCCAGTCTTTGGAATCTCAACCTCAACCTCAACAGGAGCTGATGTGCGATCAAGCTCAACAAAACCCGAGCCGGTGAATCCGGCAAGCTTTCCTTTGGGTTTGTAGCTGATTTCTGCAGATTTCAGAGACACCGTTTCATTGGGGAATTGATATACAAACGCCGAACGGTTGCTACGCGGTTCCGAAGCAAACGACTGTGTGCCGTCTTCCGCAACTCCAATCACCTGCCATTCTCCCGGAGTTACGGCAGCATAGGTGGTTTCCCTGGTTTCAGCCACCGGTTTGCCATCCTTCAGTACAATATATCCGGCTATATATTCGATCGGATTCCACTCAAGCTGATTATTGACAGGAACTCCTGCGCCATTCAATTCGGGATTGTTGGCAAGCCATGTAACGGGAGTAACAGGCGCCTTCTTGTTAGGAACATTATTTACCTTCATCGCAGGTATCGGACGGTTATCCATCTTAACGAATATATCCACATTTCCTTTGAGCATCTTAGCCGGAATAACCTTACCTCTTTCCGGATAAAGTTTCTTGCCATTGACAGTCAACTCAACAACCCTATTACCGAATCCCTCAACCGTGATATTCAACTTGGCACCCCTATACGGAAACCCGTTAAGCGAACGCGTTCCACCCAAAGCTTCAGGCACAAAAGGCGCTATCTCAAGCCCGTCTTTCTCGAAATGAATGCCGAAAAGCACACGAGTCGTCAATGCTATATTACCGGCGAGACACCAGAGCATATTCGAAGAATTAAGTTCAGTGTATATGTCTCCGTTATCAAGATTAAAATTCTCTTTATTAGTGCAGAAAAGAGCTGCAGGGCGATATACGGAACCGATACCTTCCATCACACCCTTTTCATTTCCCGCCTTTGCCTGTGCAAGTGTCCAATAAGAAGCCACCCACGGCCATAGAGCGTTGTTATGATAACTCGGCATATCGGAAATCTGAGGATAAAAGATCGCAGGACCGAAAGGGGTATGAGGATTATTCTCGGATATGGATTTCTGACGATCCTCGGGAGCTATGTCGTAAAGGATGGCAAGAGCCTCACCAAGCGTCTCGGCACGTGGATTGAGGATCTTGTTGTCACGTCCGTAAGTGTACATACCGTAATATCCCTTGTCTGGCATCCAGAAAACCTTATTGATATTTGCAGCCAAAGCTTCCGACTTGGCAAAAAATTTGTCAGCCTCTTTCTTCTTTCCAAGAACCTTAGCCATCTCGCCTACGGCATCAAGTGCGGCAGCATACATCACGTTGGTGCCCATGGCCTCGCTCTGAGAGATATCCATGGTCTGCATCCACCGTGGATAACTTTGCTCACGCCAATCGATGAAAGAGGTCTCACCTTTCACGAGTCCACGAGGACTCATAACTGTTTTCTCATCCTTTTCCAAAGAACGGACAGCTATAGGATAAACCTTTTCAAGCCATTTACGGTCTCCCGTCACTTTATAAATCTCGTAAGCTGCCAATGTCCATACCATACGGTCCGTAGAGATAGGCCAAGCACCCCCAGAACCTGTATCCTGAATTATCTGACCACTCGGATTCACCTTCTTCATAAGAGAGATCATGGAAGCCTCCGGCTGCATATAAGCCATAGAGAGGATAATCGAATAGCTGACATCTCGCGTCCAGACACCAGCCCATTCCTTACCGGTGCGCAATGTGGTGTCAGGTTCTACAGCATTCACCATCTCGTCAAGAGCCATATTAAACACAGCTTCGTGAAGAAGGTTATTGGATTTAAGTGCCGGATATGCAGAAAGGTCGTTTTTACGTTTCCAAGTCTGCTCGATAGGCATGAAATAACCGGGACGGGCTTTATATGTGGAGCGGATCTCATAAGGATTCACCGCCCATGCCTTAAATTCATCCTGAAAAATAGTATCACCCGCCCAGCGATAAGCTCCGGTTTCAACAATAACCGGAGCCACAGCTGCAGAAACAGTTGCAGCAATAGCAATCGCTGGAACCATTAACAAATATCTGTAACCTTTCATTTTATAAAATCGTTTTATGATGATTTGGACTATTTAAATAGTTTATTCGGCATTGAACATGCATGTTCAATACCGAATAAAAATTATTATATTTATTTAGCTTTTTTACGCGATTTTTTCTTGCGCCAAGGTTCATGACGTTTTCCCGGCTTCCTTGGTTCCAAAGGCTTATTAGGGTTGCCATTATCGGAAATAAGAGCGAAATCAAGTTGTTTGCGGTCAAGGTCGGCACGAGCTACCTGCACCTTCACCCTGTCTCCGAGAGTATATTTGGTGCCATGGGAACGCCCGATCAGACAATAATTCTTTTCATCGTAATCATAATAATCATCCGCAAGGTCACGCACTGGAACAAGTCCCTCACACATAGATTCCGTGAGCTCAACATAGAAACCCCATTCGGTTACACCGGAGATAACTCCGTCGTAGATTTCGCCGAGACGCTCCTGCATAAACTCAACCTGCTTGTAACGTATTGAAGCCCGCTCGGCATTGGCAGCAAGCTGCTCCATATCCGACGAATGCTTGCATTCGTCCTCGAGTTTGATCCTGTCCACACTCCTTCCGCCATCAGCATACTTAGCAAGGAGACGGTGAACCATCATGTCGGGATAACGACGTATCGGAGACGTGAAATGGGTATAATAATCCATCGCAAGCCCATAATGACCTACATTCTCGGTGGTGTATACAGCCTTCGCCATAGATCTGATGGCAAGAATAGAAAGCATGTTCTCTTCCCCTTTTCCTTTCACATCCTTGATAAGGCGATTTACACTCTTGTTGATCTCTTTTGCTCGTCCGTCAGTAGCCACTTTATACCCGAAACGTGAAGCTATAAGGGCAAGATTACCGATCTTTTCAGGATCCGGATTGTCATGTATCCTGTATACAAATGATTTCGCTTTCTTACCCTTGGGTACTTTACCTATGGATTCGGCAACCGTTAGGTTCGCAAGAAGCATAAACTCTTCGATGAGTTTGTTGGCATCCTTTGATTCTTTAAAATAGACGCTCACCGGTTTCCCTTTCTCGTCAATCTCAAAACGAACCTCGGCGCGGTCAAACTCCAAAGCTCCGGCATCAAAGCGGCGACGGCGCAGTTGCTTAGCCAGGCTGTTGAGCACACATACCTCTCGTGAGAAATTCTTACGTCCATCCTTATCTACCGGCTCCACTACTTCTCCGTTATCCACCTTCTCTATAATTTCTTGCGCCTCTTCATATGTGAAACGGCGGTCACTACGAATCACGGTCCTGCCGATACGGCTGTTAACCACCTCGGCGTTTGAATCAAGTTCAAAAATTGCAGAGAATGTAAGTTTCTCTTCATCGGGACGCAAGGAGCATATGCCGTTAGAAAGACGCTCCGGAAGCATCGGAATGGTCCTGTCAACCAAATAAACGCTCGTGGCACGCTTCTCAGCCTCTTTGTCTATCACCGAACCGGGACGCACATAATGCGTGACATCCGCTATGTGCACGCCCACCTCCCAATTGCCGTTGGCAAGCTGACGGATAGAAAGGGCATCATCGAAGTCTTTTGCATCACGAGGGTCTATCGTGAACGTGGTGACATTACGGAAATCTTCACGCTTTTCAACCTCTGCGGCAGTAATGCCTGCGTCAATCTTATCCGCAGCTTTCTCCACATTGTCTGGATATTTGTACGGAAGTCCGAACTCTGCAAGGATGGCATGCATCTCGGCATTGTTTTCACCTTTCTTGCCGAGGATGTCGACAACCTCCCCTCTGGGATTCATCTCGTCATCTTTCCAATATGTGATGCGGGCAATAGCCTTGTCACCGGTCTTGCCTCCTTTCAGTTTATTGCGGGCTATGATGATGTCGGCAGCGAGAAATTTAGAATCAGTCACAAGTGCAGAATAATTTTTGTCAACCTTCAATGTGCCGATAAACACCTGCTCTTTTGCCTCCAATATCTCGATAACCTGCGCTTCCGGTTCACGTCCGGCACGCGCAGCGGAAACCATAACACGAACCTTGTCTCCATTGAGGGCATGCATAGAATTTCGCTCGGCAACCATGATCTGCTCGTCGTCTATCACGACAGCATTCTTGCCATTGGAGCGACGAACAAAATATCCGACATTCTCCGTTCCCCGATTTGAGAACGCCTTATATTTGCCAAGCCCCACTTCCTGAATCTCCTCCGCCGCTACAAGCTCGTCAAGAAGATTTATAATATCAAGACGATTCTGGGGATTGGTAGCATCAATAGCGAAAGCGATCTGCTTGTAATTAAATGATTGTTTATTTTGCTTGAGCAGAAACTCCATTATCTTCTGCTGCAATTCACGCTTCTTCATCCGGCGTGAACCGGTATCTTTATTCTTTTTCATAAATACAATACATTATTAATTTCAGCGCCATCCCCTCTTTGACTTATAACACCTCAAATTTACCTAAATTTCTTCAAATTGACATTATTTTTTACAATAATTTGTTTTTATTATTTCGGGAAGGCACTTTTCCGAGTTTTGTGCGTCCTACAGAATATGTTTATGACAACAAGACTCTGTGAAACTCAAGTTGCCATGAAAAACAGATAAACCAGTCAGTATTGACCGACTGGTTTATCTGTTTAAATCTTGGGAATTACACGTGACAACGCACGTATCCGCCAATTGAGACTATAAAATTGTCTTTATGACATTAATAATCTATATTGATTAAAATCAATCCACGGCACCTACCACAGCCGATGATTCTCCGGCAAGAGCGTTAGCAACCACCACCGCCTTGGAAATATGGTCGCATATATGCTCGGCACCTATCAGGCGGTCAATACCTGCCTTGTGAAGGTCGGCACGCACATTATCGCGAACGCCGGAAAGCACGATCATGATACCGTCACGTTGTGACGATTCGATAAGCATCTGCAGGTTGTGAATACCGGTAGAATCAATAAAAGGCACTTTACGCATACGGATAATACGCACCTTCGGACGCTGTTCAAGGCTCAACCTTACGGTCTCTTCAAATTTCGTTGCCGCCCCGAAGAAGAACGGTCCGTCTATCTCATATACCGAAACACCGGGATTCAAGTCAAGCACCTCATGCTGCGACATATCCGTACCGGCAGCGGCATCCAGTTGCTCTCCGTATACCTTGATGGTCGTGTTCTCGGTGATGCGACGCAAGAAAACCACAACAGCCAAAAGCAACCCGATTTCGATAGCTATAGTGAGATTGAAAACGACAGTAAGGACGAAAGTGACTATGAGCACCCATATATCACCTTTGGGATTGTTCACCATGCCAACGACCGTTCTCCAACCACTCATATTGTAGCTTACCATGATCAGCACAGCCGCGAGACATGACATGGGAACAAGGTTTATAAGCGGCATTGCAAACATGAACACAGCCAACAGGACAACGGCATGAACAATACCGGCAACCGGCGTGCGGCCGCCATTTGTAATGTTGGTCATAGTCCTGGCAATAGCTCCCGTTACGGGAATACCTCCAAACAGAGGAACAACCACGTTTGCCAGACCTTGACCAATCAACTCCGTGTTGCAGTTGGTGCGGTCACCGGTGCGGCCATCGGCAACAGTGGCACTCAAGAGGCTCTCTATGGCGCCGAGCATCGCGATCGTGAAAGCAGACGGCAGAAGGAGGTTGATCGACTGCATGTCTAATCCGATATGAGTGGCGCGAGGCAGTTCCGGTGTCAGATTGCCGAACCTGTCGCCTATTGTCTGGATTCCTGTTATACCGAACATATCCCTCATCACCCACACGGCAGCAGTGACGATTATAATCGCTGTCAACGCTCCGGGAATCCTTTTTGACACCCTTGGCGTGAAGACGATAATCAAGAGAGAGATAAGACCTATTAGAAGCGTGGAAATATCAATAGTATTGAAATTGGATATATAAACCCTCCATTTACCAATAAAATCACCGGGGACAGCTTCATTGATTGTCAGCCCAAAGAAATCAGGCATCTGCGTAGAAAAAATAGTAAGGGCTATACCGGCAGTGAACCCTACCACAATAGGATAAGGTATGAACTTAATGACCGTGCCAAGCTTGAAAAAGCCCATAAGCAGGAGAATACACCCCGCCATAAATGTTGCAATCGCCAAGCCGGAGAGTCCATAAAGCTGGATTATATTATAGATTATGACAATGAATGCACCTGTAGGTCCTCCGATCTGCACAGAATTACCTCCGAATGCAGAAACTATGAAACCACCGATTACAGCTGTGATCAAACCGACCGTAGGGCTCACGCCACTGGCTATTGCAAATGCTATTGCCAAAGGGAGGGCGACTATGCCAACCACGATACCTGCTACCAAATCGCTACGAAACTTTGCGGCTGAATAATTCTTGCACGCCGCAATCAATGCCGGCTGGAAATCCGGCTTACCAAAAATCTTCATAAATCCTAAACGGAGGCGGATCCTCCGTAATCTTAAATTGTTATCTGTTGTCTGAATTATGCTGCAAAGTTACAAATTTTAGGTGAGAGAAGCAAGGGGGGCTTTAGGCGTTAGGCATTAGGTTTTAGGTTTTAGATAGATATGGATTTAGCGAGGGTTCGATTAAAATTAAACAAAAAAGGCGTCAGGCAAAACACCTAACGCCTAAAACCTAAAGCCTAACGCCTAATCACGTCCCTGCTGCGCGTTGTTTATCATCTGCTTGTCGGCGGTTATGAACATCTCCACGCGACGGTTCTGGGCACGCCCTTCTGCCGTAGAGTTGGAAGCGATCGGATCTTTCTCTCCCATGCCGACAGCTTTAAGCCTGCTTGCGGAAACACCTTGCGATTCAAGATAATTGACAACACTTTCAGCGCGTTTTTCAGAAAGATTCTGATTCAGCTGTTCACTGCCGGTATTGTCTGTATAACCCACCACCGTCACATCCGTGTCCGGGAATTGTTTCAGATTATAAGCCACTCGGCTAAGAGCCGCATCCGCTGCTTGCGAAAGGTTGCTCTTGCCCGTCTGGAAAAGCACAGCATCACCAAGCACAAGCTTTATTGCGTCGAGATCATTCCGGTCCTTCACCATCTGAACCTTTATATCCTCAATATCTTTCGAATTTTGATTCTCCTGCGCCTGCATCTGAGAAAGCTGCTCTTCAAGAGCCTTTTTCTGCTTGTCCATATGGTTACCCACCAAAGCACCAGTTCCGGCACCGAGGGCACCACCAACCAAGGCTCCTATCCACGTTCCCTTGCCACCCCCTATCAGAGCACCGACACCGGTGCCCACAGCCGCACCGATAGTTCCTCCTGCCGTGGCTCCTTGCCCTGTCTGGCTCATTCCATCCCAAGTATTTTTAATTGACGAACAGCCCGACAACAATGTGGCTGCGCATAAGGCAACAATCGTTCCTTTCATTAATCTTGTCTTTTTCATAGCAAACTATTTTAGTGTTTCTTTTAGTGTTTCCAATTAAAACACACAAACCCCACCCATCGGTTTAACACCTACGATCTGCATCCGGTCTGCCCTGTAAGAATCTCCTCTTTCAATCTTCTTCCGGATGAAAATGAGAATAAACAGCTTCAGCCTTTGATTTGCCAATAACAGCCTTTATGTCTTCAAAAGAAGCCTCTTTCAAACGTTTTATGCTCTTAAATTCTTTCATTAGCGATGCAGAAGTTGCGGCACCGATGCCATTTATAGAATCCAATTCGCTAACTGTCTGCGATTTAGATCGTCGGTTCCGATGATGAGTAATACCAAAACGGTGAGCTTCATCTCGCAATGCCTGTATGACTCTGAGACTCTGTGACTTTTTGTCAATATAAAGAGGCAATGAATCACCCGGAAAGTAGATCTCCTCAAGTCTTTTGGCAATCCCCACCAATGCAACTTCTCCCCTTATCCCCATTTCATCGAAAGCTTCGACCGCAGCACTCAGCTGCCCTTTGCCACCATC
Source organism: uncultured Bacteroidales bacterium (assembly GCA_949123685.1). The sequence continues at coordinate 72,928 of CASBHZ010000001.1, forward strand.
CACAACCACAAGCTGAGGCAAGGATTCCCCTTCTGCAATCATGCGGGTGTAACGTCGGTGCAGCACCTCTTTCATCGAAGCAAAATCATTTGCCCCGATAACAGTCTTTATATTGAAATGCCGGTAATCACGGCGTGCCGGTTTGCCGTTACGGAAAACCACGCAGCTTGCCACCGGATTCGTGCCCTGAATATTCGAATTGTCAAAACACTCGATATGCCTCGGCTCAACCTCCAAGCGGAAATCGCTTTTCATCCGTTCCATCAGTTTCTCTACACCGCGCTCCGGATTCATCTTTTCCACCTGCTTCTCTATATCGTGCATATATTGGGTAGCATTCTTAATGCCCACATCAAGAACCTTCTTTTTATCACCCCTGACAGGCACCACAAACTTCACTCCCTCAAATTCCACATCGGGAACAAACGGCACTATCACTTCTTTAAATTCGCGTTCGAAACGCGCCTTGATCTCATCCACAGCCATGGAAAGAATCTCCTCTTTGCCGACACCCGTCTTATTACGGCGATATTCAAGATTCAAGCTTTGCGTAACGGCACCGCGATTGAGATGCATAAAATTAATAAAAGCCCTGTCTTCATTTTCCACATAAGCGAACATGTCAGCAGACTCCATCGACGTCTCTCCTATCACACTCTTGGCATTATATTTCCGGACAGCCTCATATTTCTCCTTCACAAGTTGCGCCTCCTCAAATTTCCACTCTTCGCTGAGTTTCGACATCTCATCTTTCAATACCCTTTCGAGATCCACCGTCTCCCCATTGAGTATCTGACGAACCCTCGCGATATACGCCCCATATTCTTCCGGACTCACCAATCCACGGCAAGGACCGAGACATTTGTGTATATGATAATCCAGGCAAAGGGAATATTTGTTACGCGCGATCCCCCTCTCCTCAAGCATATGCCGGCAACTCCGCAACGGATAAACCTCCCGTATCAACTGAAGAACGATCTTGGCTGCCGCCTGATTAGCATAGGGACCATAGTAACGTCCATGAATGCCTTTCTCGCGAGTCATGAAAACGCGCGGATACAGCTCTTTTGTGACCACAATCCAAGGATACGATTTGTCATCTTTAAGCAAGACATTATAGCGAGGCTGATACTCCTTTATCATCGCATTCTCCAAATGGAGAGCATCCTCTTCAGTAGGCACGACGATGAATCTCAAGTCAACAATATTGCGAACAAGAAGGTTCGTACGAACCACATCATGACGACGATTGAAATATGAAGACACCCTTCTCTTGAGTCGTTTTGCCTTACCTACGTAAATCACCTTTCCCGCCCTATCAAGATACATATACACCCCCGGCAGATCCGGCAAGTTCAGTATCTTCTCCCGCAAATGCTCCCCGGGGCGGTTATTAAATATATCCTCCCTTGTGCGATCAGGCTCGATTTCTATATTGAATCCACAGGATTCATCGATATTTCTTCCGGATCCGACAAGTAAATCTTCGCCTCCATTTTTATTTGAATATGAAGAAACCCCGAAATTATCGGGGTTTCTTTCCATATCAACTTCTATATCCTTTTTCTCCGTATCCATCGAAAAAAATTATATCAATATTTGAGTAGTGCCGTCACCTCGCAATCCTCGGGAAGGTTGGCACGTCCGTTCAAGTCTGTAAGCTCAACAATGAAATTTATATAAACTTTTTTAGGATTCATCGTCTTTACGAGGTCATAGCAAGCACGCATGGTGCCACCTGTGGCGAGCAAATCGTCATGGAGAACAACAACGTCATCTTCAGTGATTGCATCATTATGCATCTCTATTGTGTCCACCCCATATTCTTTTGCGTAAGCCTTCTTTATCGTAACGGCAGGTAACTTGCCAGGCTTTCTGGCAGGAACGAAACCGCAGCCGAGTTCATATGCCATTATTGAGCCACCTATAAATCCGCGTGATTCGATACCTACAACCTTTGTCACTCCCTTGTCTCTGTATAAATCCGCGAGAGCTTTACCCGTAACATGAAGTGCCTCCCCATCCTTGATCATAGTGGTAAGGTCTCGGAAAAGAATCCCCTTGGAAGGAAAATCAGGCACATCACGAATAATAGATTTCAATTCTTCTATTTCCATCATGTTTTTTTATATTTTAAGTAAACAATATTTATCAATTAATACCGAATCGGTAACGCACCTATTCTTAAAAGCTGTTTAAGCCCGCGAAGTGTTCCACGTGGAACATTTGCTATCTATTTAACAGAAGCAGAAGCACATTGATGTCTGCAGGAGAAATTCCGGGAATACGGGAGGCTTGCCCTATCGTAGCCGGACGTTGCCTTGTCAACTTCTGTCGCGCTTCGGTTGAGATTGCTGTGATCTCTTCGAAATTCATCGTAGCAGGAATCTTCACATATTCCAGACGGGCCTGCTTTTCCGCAAGCTCCCGTTCCCTCAATATATAGCCTCCATATTTTATCAATATCTCTGCAGACTCAACTATCTCATCTCTCCTTTCCTCTTCAATACCCTCTATCTCTCTCTTCAGTCTTGACAACACAGAGGCAAGATCCACGACAGACAATTGAGGACGTTTCACAAGTTCAACAAGACGCAAGGATGCAGTCAAGGGTGTTGTACCCTTTTCCTGCAGGAATGCATTCATCACATCCGTTGCCTTCACGAGATAGGATTCACAGAACGCTATCAATGAATCACGCTGCTGACGCTTACGTTCCATTGCATCATAACGCTCCTGCGTAGCAAGACCTATATTATAACCGAGCGGTGTCAAACGCATGTCCGCATCATCCTGACGAAGAAGTATCCTATATTCAGCCCGCGATGTAAACATACGATAAGGTTCGTCAACACCTTTCGTGACAAGGTCGTCTATAAGCACACCTATATAAGCCTGCTCCCGACCAAGCACGAAAGCATCCTCTCCCCGACTCCTTCTTGCAGCATTTATCCCTGCAATCAAACCTTGGGCGGCAGCCTCCTCATAACCGGTCGTGCCATTCACCTGACCTGCAAAATAAAGACCTCCGACAAGCCGGGTCTGCAGATCATGCGTGAGCTGCGTAGGATCAAAGAAATCATATTCTATGGCATAACCGGGTCGATAAAACTGCACATTTGAAAGTGCCGGAACACATTGCAATGCATCAACCTGCACTTTCCACGGCAACGAGCTTGAAAACCCGTTTATATAATACTCCTGAGTGGTCTCCCCTTCAGGCTCCAAAAAAAGCTGATGACTATCCTTATCAGCAAAAGTAACAATTTTCGTTTCTATGCTCGGACAATAACGCGGCCCTATACTCCGGATCTGACCATTATATAGAGGAGAGTCTTCGAGATTATCATTAAGTATCTTGTGCACATCCGGATTAGTATGAACAATCCAACAGGAACGGTTTTTCAATGTCCGCTTCACCTCCGGAAGGAAAGAAAACTTATGAAAATCTCCCTCATCACCCTTTTGCTCTTCAGCAAGATCAAAACGGATTGTGCGTCCGTCAATACGCGCCGGCGTTCCTGTCTTCATCCTGTCAGCTTTGAAACCGATAGATAAAAGTTGCTCAGTAACACCCTTTGACGCATCCTCCGATATACGCCCACCCTCAATCTTTGTTGCCCCGAAATGCATCAGTCCATTTAGAAATGTGCCGGCTGTCAAAACAACCTGACGGGCATGAAATTCAATACCCAAAGCTGTCTTAACTCCCGTAACCTGCAGGGATTTACCGCTTTCTTCAGAAGCCTCCTCAAAAACAAATTCATTAACAGTATCCTGAAATATAGACAACCCTGAGGTCGAATCCAGAACTTCACGCCAAGCGTCTATATACTTTGCGCGATCGCTCTGAACGCGTGGACTCCAGACCGCCGGTCCCTTGGAGCGGTTAAGCATCCGGAACTGAACAGCCGTCTTGTCAGCAAGAATACCCATTTGACCACCCAACGCATCTATCTCCCTGACAATCTGACCCTTGGCAATTCCTCCAATAGCCGGATTACATGACATCTGCGCCACACGGTTCATATCCTTGGTTATCAACAGAGTAGACGCACCCAAGCGGGCTGCTGCAACTGCAGCCTCGCATCCGGCATGCCCTCCACCGACAACTATTACATCAAAATCGAATTTCATGTCTATAATTCTATAACAATGTGCTGTTCTCAAAAAGCCTCAAAGCCTTGTCTTCCTCTGCCTCCATGATTTCCCGTTCGCCAGGGCCTTTATCATCAATGCCACACAGGTGAAGCACCCCATGTATTATTACTCGCAAAAGTTCGGAATCATATTCTACTCCCAACCCTGAGGCATTAGAAGAAACAGTGTCAAGAGAGATTACCATGTCTCCGCTTATGCGATCCCGACGTGTGTAATCGAACGTTATGATATCCGTATAATAGTCATGCCGGAGAAACTTGCGGTTAGTCTCCAGAATATACTCATCGTCACAAAAACAATAGTTGAGATTACCAACCCCGTAACCATGAGCGGCAGCAACCTCCCCTATCCAAACCTTAACTTTCTCAAAATCCAACAAGGGCATATCCACACCTTGCGAAATGAAATCTATCATCTATGAAAGTCATTAAACCCGTGCACACCTTATTTAAAGAGACACAGAAGTTAAAAAACACAGAAACACCTCAATTTCAACTCCCGGTTAAATGAGACATCAAAATTGCGGTGCGTAAATCCATGCCACTAAGCATTGCCATTTACCCTACAAAAATAATAAAAAACATGTAAAATTCAACAACATTGGCTCTTTTTAAAGTGCAGTGCATTAAAATACCCCTCCGCGAATTATTTTCACAACTTTTACAATGATATTATAATTAGACACAAATCGCTGATTACAATGTATTTAACTACGTAAACAAACAAATTTAAGCCTTTAAGAATCGAAAAATCGGCAACATTAAAGCTGTTACTCGCAAATTTCGACACCATTTACAATAAAAAATTGATAAAATTTTCAAACTGATTCCAAATTGACTATATTTGCATTCCATCATTATCCCTTAAGTAAGTGATCCCATTAAACCGATAATAAAATGATTTTAATCTCACATATCATCAACTTGCTCTTTTTGAACCTTTTCCCGTGTTTCTTCAGTCGCAATGCCCGCATTGCTCCTTTATCAACACAGGAAAATCTTTCAAAAATAGCTGCGTTTATAATATGTGTTTAATGTGATCACTTACTTTAAAATAAAAACCATGATTTCCATTCGCCCGCACAAACTTTTCATTTATGCCATCACTGTTTGTATCGTCTGCATTCCATCTTTCGGTTCACCAGCCGGGAAGAACAACGACTGGATTGATGAAATAGATTCATATGTCAATTCCAACCCCGACAGCGCTATCATTCTCTGCAATGATGCAATCCGGGAACATTCACCACTTGACGAAAGCAAAAAAGTGGCATTACTGACAATCCGGGGCAATGCAAACTTTACCCTTGGAAATTATGACGCAGCGAAGACAGATTTCCGTAAAGCGGCAGACCTTGCTATTGATATCACCGATACGCTGGCTTATATTAACGCCCTTTCAGATTTGGGTGTCGCATATCGCGTCAGCCAACAACCGGACTCCGCAATGGCATGCTACAATCATGCTCTCGACATGATCAAAGACGGAAGATTTCCGGATATGGAGGCAAACATACTCACATCATTAGCTATCCTGTTTGCAAACCAGGGACGCTTAAAAGAGGCTATCCCGTTTGCAGAAAAAGGATGGAAAAAAGCAAAGCTCACAGATGATATAGAGACACAGATTTATGCCGCATCTTCATTCGGATCTGCGCTTTTCCTTGCAGGCGACCACAATAGAGGGCTCGCCACCCAACGCAGCATAATAAAAGTTGCTGAGCGAAAAGGAATCCCACGGTATATACTCAAGACATACGCATCTGTCATAGCTATGCATAACCGACTTGGAAACACTGATTCCGTAAATTACTATATCAACCGAGGACGCACGCTACTTGACAAAGTGCCGGAAGCATCAATCGAATCGGTAGGATTCCTTGAACAAAGTTTTGTGGTGTTGACAAAAATGGGACGCTATAAATAGAGTCTTGACATACAGATGAAAATACTTAACATGCAGGATTCCCGCCCCTTTATGCCTCTGCAACTGCTATATCAGAGAATCGCCCTCAACTATAAAGGACTCGGTGACATTGAGCGCATGAATGACGCATATATAAAGGCGATAGAGATAGCCGACAGCATTCATCAAAGCGACATAAACAAACAGATGTCAGACTTCAACGCTCGTTATCACGCAGCTGAAAAAGAATTGGCGATTGCCACACTCAGTCATGAAAAATCGCGCAGAGGCATGATAATCGCGATTCTTGCCGGGGTGATAGCTGTGACATCGTTGCTCCTGATCGTATATCTGAGGTCGCGCAGACGCAAAACTGAGCTTGCCAACATAAAGGCTCGTATAGAAGGAATAGAGCAGGAGCGCGGAAGGCTTGCACACGAGCTTCACGACGGGGTATGCAACGACCTGCTCGGTATTGAGCTTGCCATTGCCGGAGGAAGAAACAACACTACTGAAATATCAGAAATGCTCCGCACCACACGCAACGAAGTACGATCAATTTCCCACGAACTCCTACCACCGAGCTTCAACAGGCTTTCATTATCGCAACTAATTGCAGCATACGCATATAAAAGCGACGGTTTCGTTGAATATCTTCCTTCACAATACCCAATCGACCTTGACATCGAACAATCCATGAACCTATACCGTATCATTCAAGAATGGATTGCAAACATACGACACCACGGTGCTGCCCGATACGCCACAATTTCCTTGAAACATTCAGGCAATGAGACTATACTTGATATATGCGACAATGGTATTGCATTCAATCCGGATGAAGCAAACAGCAGCGGTCTTGGCATTGACAATATCCGTCGACGGGTAAAGGCTATCAATGGAACAATTGATTTTACACGAAGAAACGACATAAATATCATGTCCGTGAAAATTTTTAAGTAAGTACCGCTAAAAAACCACATTACCTCACGGATTTCCGTGATTTATAATTCGCCACATTTGCCTAATTTTGTGGTGTGAAGCTTTTTTCACGTATTTTTACACCCATGGCAAAATCTGACCTTAAAATATTGCTGGTTGACGACCATGATATCGTGCTTCGCGGAATGCGCCACCTCATCGAAGACCTCCTTGGAGACAGCTGTCATGTGGATATGGCAAAGACCGCCGCTGAAGCACTCTCGCTGACCTCAGTTCGCAACTACGATCTCTGCCTTCTTGACGTGGAGCTTCCAGATGCCAGCGGTATCACATTACTTCACAATATACGCAGAAAATGTCCCGATATAAAAATAATCGTAAACACGATTCATGAAGAACTATGGATCATAAAAGATTATTTTGATGCCGGAGTAGAAGGAATCTTGTTCAAAGACGTACTTTCAACCGAAATTGCTACAGCTATACGCTCAGTTACCGCCGGCGACACTTACTTTTGCAAGAAAGCAAAACAGTTGCGTCACCTTATAGACATTTATGAAATGCCAAGCCCCAAGGAACTGGAGGTGCTTCGCCTGATAGCGTCAGGTAAAAAGACAGACGACATAGCCGCCCAGATGGGATTGAGTTCAAACACCATAGAGACCCACAGACGTCACCTTCTCGCAAAACTTCATGCCCGCAACTCCGCAGAACTTGTGCTAAACGCCGTGAAGCGTGGGCTTCTCCCCACTTCACGCATATAAATTATTGGTATCCAATAAATATCATATTTGTTTGCCGCCTATTTTAATCAATTAATAAATTTAACAATCTATTGTATTATGAACAAATTTTCTTCAATGGCATTCATGGTAATAACAGCCATGTTTATCTTTTTTCAATCCTGTGGTGGCGTTGACCACTCTAATCCTCGCAGTGTTGCCGACAAGGCTATGGAATATTATATCAGCAACGACTACGAAGGCATGTCAACACTTTGTTATCCTGAAAACACCAGCCGTATAGAACGGTTTCTTGAACTTGAAGAATACGCTAAAAAGAATCCCGACATAAACCCAAAATCTACAAATAAAAAATTCAAATATACAGACGAAAAGGATCATAGCTACGAATATCGTGTAAAATATGATTATTCTTTCACAAATGTCAACGGTAAAGACGAGACATGGCACATGACAGTTATCCTGAATAACAAAGAGGGAAAATGGTATTTGGACATGGTAAAATAACCTTCGTTAAACAACTCAAGCAACATGAAAAAAATTATATTTCTCGTATTGGCTGCATTTATGTCATCAATAGGCATCATGGCTCGTGAAGACGAATGGAACACCCCCATTCCAAAGGTTGACATTGAACTGCTTCCTTCCAAGCGTCTGAATTATGGTGTGATAATTCCTTTCCGATGGCATAACGAATGCGACGACTTCGATATCCTTGTTGGAAACCGGTCTGTCGGAGATGATGCCACTTATGCGATACTTGATTCGGGAGAAAAGGTATACATGTATATAGACAATCATATGATAGAGTCTAAAAACGGGATTCCACATCTCAGTTACCTGTTTTTGCCCACTGTCCCATGGAAAGTCAACAAAATTACCACCCTGGTGATCGAAGGACGCGCACCAAATTCGCCCAAATCCACAAAAAACAATTATTACGGAGAATACGCATACAAATTGGGACCTGTCGATGTCCCCAAAGTGAAACTCGGTCCGACAGGCACGTCTGCTTTCCTTCACACTGACTTCACACTGGGCGAGATAAAGGCTGTTCCACAGGGATCCGATCTCGTATTGGAATATACATTGACCAACAATTCCTCAAAAGATAAAAAACTGTATGTAGACAGTTTTAAAGGCTTCGCATATGACGAAGACGGAAACAAATACAGTATGTCTACTGAGTCACCGGATGCATTCCCCTCGGGAATACCTGTAAAGGTAAGCACGACCATACGCAACGGATCCGGCATAACTAAATTCACAGGTATCGAAGTTCCATTCAGAGATCCTTCGCTTAAATGGGACACATGTTGCTTAAGACTATGGAACTTCAAACCTGAATTACCAATTAATTGACAAACAACATAATAGAATAAATATGAAACATTCCATTTTACTGACCTTAGCAATCATTGTCTCCACCCTGTGCAGTAATGCCCAAAGCCTGTATGTAAGCTCCATGAAAGGAAATGTCAACCTGCGGACTGCACCGTCCACAACATCGGCAAAAGCAGGCACACTGAAGAGCACGGACCTACTCCCATGCATTGAAGAACTTGACGATTGGTACAAAGTATCATACAACGGCAAGGAGGCATATGTATCAAAATCTGTAACAACTACATGCGATGCCATAATACCGGAGGGTATGTATAATAAAGACATCCAATCGAATGGCGCTTTGGACAAGATCCGTTTCCAGGGATCCATATATATAGAACCGGTAGGCAAGACACACGCGTTGATCACGGTAACCTGGATGAGAGTCAATCTACCGGCGGAGACACAATACTACCTGGCAGACGTAAAAGACGGCAAAATAGTAGCCACATATAGCGGTGTGTCGTATGTTGACTCATCTACTCCGGTTTCCGACATAAAGGATCAACTTTCTCAACTTGACACTCCCATTCCTGTAGGTTTCGGGGAGTTTAACAACACCATCTACTTCGATGGTGCGGAATATTCAGAGTTTGAATAAGAAGTTGTTAAAAAAATAAAACTGACTTAGCCATCCTACTACTTGTAAAAGATAAGCCTGCGGAAATAATCCGCAGGCTTATCTTTTATCTAAATCCTCAAGTCAAATGTCATTCCGGATCAATACTCATCCCAGCTCTTGATACGGATATCTGAAAGAGGTATCTCGCAGAAAGCCCTAATAAACGCCGAAGCAAGGCGAGCATTAGTGAGCAAAGGGATATTGAGGTCGATTGCAGCACGACGTACCTTATAACCATTGCTCAGCTCCTTGGGCGTAAGATTTTTCGGGATATTGACCACCAATTCTATCTCCTTGTTGTGAAGCATTTCGAGAGCCTGTGGGCGCTTATCTTCCCCCGAAAGGTATACACGTATTGCCGGAACGCCGTTCTCGGCGAGAAAGCGCTGTGTGCCCTCTGTGGCGTATATCACATAACCCTTACGATGAAGCATGCGTGCCGGTTCAAGCAAATCAACCTTAGAACGGGCTGTACCACCACTTATAAGCACGGTCTTCTTGGGTATAGTATAACCGACCGATAGCATAGCCTTAAGTATAGCCTCCGAAGTGTCGTCACCTATGCATCCGACTTCACCCGTAGACGACATGTCTACACCGAGAACCGGGTCAGCTCCCTGAAGGCGGGAGAATGAGAACTGCGAAGCCTTGATGCCTACATAATCAAGATCAAATGCCGATTTTGCAGGTTTGTCAACATTCAGTCCAAGCATAACCCTGGTTGCCGTATCAATAAAATTCTGTTTGGAAACCTTCGACACGAACGGGAAGCTTCGAGATGCCCTTAGATTACATTCGATAACCTTAATATCGTTATCCTTAGCCAAGAACTGGATATTGAAAGGTCCAGAAATATGAAGCGCAGCCGCTATACGACCCGAAATTTTCTTGATCCGGCGCATTGTCTCCACATATAACTTCTGTGGCGGGAACTGAATCGTAGCGTCACCAGAATGGACGCCGGCAAATTCTATATGCTCGGATATTGCGTAAAGCTTAATGTCTCCGTTCTGAGCCACAGCATCCATCTCTATCTCTTTGGCTCCTTGAATAAACTCCGTAACTACAACGGGATGTTGCTTGGAAACGTTAGCCGCAAGCTTAAGGAATCGCTGGAGTTCATCTTCATTGGAGCATACGTTCATAGCCGCCCCTGAAAGCACATATGACGGACGCACAAGCACCGGGAAACCGACCTCCTCTACAAATTTGTCAATATCTTCCATCGAAGTAAGCTCCCTCCAACGGGGCTGGTCAACGCCGATAGAATCACATAAGGAAGAGAACTTATTACGGTCTTCCGCATTGTCAATATCTTTCGCCTGTGTGCCCAGAATATTCACCTCTGCCGCGTCAAGACGCATAGCAAGGTTGTTAGGGATCTGACCTCCTGTAGAAAGTATGACACCGTGGGGAGCTTCCAGCTCAAGAATATCCATTACGCGCTCATAGGTGAGTTCGTCGAAATACAAGCGGTCACACATGTCATAATCAGTAGATACAGTCTCCGGATTATAATTGATCATTACCGGACGATAGCCAGCCTCAGCCACGGTCATTAGCGCGTTAACACCACACCAGTCAAATTCTACAGAGCTTCCGATTCGATAGGCTCCCGACCCGAGCACCACTACCGACCGCTTGTCTCCAAGATAATTGACATCATTCTGATCACCGTTATAAGTAAGGTAAAGATAATTGGTCTGTGCCGGATATTCAGCGGCAAGGGTGTCGATCTGCTTGACCACGGGACGTATGCCACGGCCCAAACGGTCAGCACGAACCGCATTCGAAAGTTGTTCGCTACGTCTGTTCATATCTTCACCCCAGAGCGCACGTCCTATCTGGAAATCGCTGAAACCCTGACTTTTCGCACGGCTCATCAATTCATCGGAAACATCCTCCAATGAACTGAGAGATTCAAGTTCACGGCATGTATTGCTGATTATCTGAAGCTTCTCAAGGAACCAGCGGTCAATCTTGGTCAATTCATGAATACGATCCACCGTATATCCGCGACGGAAAGCCTCCTCAATAACGAAGATACGCTTATCAGTAGGCTCGCTGAGCGACTTATCGATATCATCTATCTTTATAGGCTTGTTTTCAACAAAACCGTGCATCCCCTGCCCGATCATGCGAAGTCCTTTCTGAATCACCTCCTCAAAAGTGCGACCAATCGCCATCACCTCACCTACAGATTTCATGGAGCTGCCGATTTCACGGCGCACACCATGGAACTTGCCGAGGTCCCAGCGGGGAATCTTGCAGACAATATAATCAAGTGCAGGTTCGAAGAATGCAGAGGTTGAACGCGTCACTGAATTTTTAAGGTCGAAAAGTCCATAACCCAATCCGAGTTTTGCCGCCACGAAAGCAAGAGGATAACCCGTAGCTTTCGAAGCCAGAGCTGAAGAGCGGGAAAGGCGCGCATTAACCTCAATTACTCGATAGTCCATAGATTCGGGATCGAAAGCATACTGCACGTTGCACTCGCCCACAATTCCTATATGACGGATAATCTTTATTGCAAGCTTACGGAGCATGTGGTAATCCTCATTCGAAAGCGTCTGCGAAGGAGCAACCACAATACTTTCCCCCGTATGAATCCCAAGGGGGTCGAAATTCTCCATGTTGCAGACGGTGATGCAGTTATCAAAGCGGTCTCTCACCACTTCATATTCTACTTCTTTCCAACCTTTAAGACTCTTTTCCACAAGAACCTGCGGCGAGAAAGATAGCGCCTGCTCCACTAATGACACAAGCTCTTCACGATTATCACAAAAACCGCTGCCGAGACCGCCGAGGGCATATGCGGCACGGATTATTACAGGATAACCCAACCTGTCGGCGGCTACAAGCGCAGCCTCTACAGATTCAACCGCTTCGCTTTTGATAGTCTTGACATCTATCTCGTCAAGTTTTTTCACAAACAGTTCACGGTCTTCTGTATCCATTATGGCTCGCACCGGAGTGCCGAGCACCTTGACATTATATTTCTCAAGCACCCCTGACTCATAGAGCTTGACACCGCAGTTAAGTGCCGTCTGGCCACCGAATGCAAGGAAAATTCCATCCGGGTGCTCCTTCTCTATAACCTTTTCAACAAAATACGGAGTTACGGGAAGGAAATATATCTTGTCGGCAAACCCCTCCGAAGTCTGCACCGTGGCGATATTAGGATTAATCAACACAGTTTCGATATTTTCCTCTTTCATGGCTTTCAGAGCCTGTGAGCCACTATAGTCAAATTCGCCGGCCTCGCCGATTTTTAGGGCACCGGAACCGAGAAACAATACTTTCTTTATTTCCATTTTACAATAAGGAGTTAAGAATGAGGAGATGATAAAAATCAAGGTTATAAAAAAAGTTGCGGGCACAAATGCCCTCAACTTTTCTTATCACAACAATGCAATAAATTCGTCGAATATAAATTCCGTGTCTTTGGGACCGCTGCTCGCTTCCGGATGGAACTGTGCGGAGAAGAAAGGCTTCGACTTATGACGAATACCTTCGTTTGTGCCGTCGTTCATATTTATGAAGTGAGGCTCCCAATCTGCGGGAATAGTGTCATTGTCAACAGCGAAGCCATGATTCTGGGATGTGATGAAACATCTCTCCGTGCCACTCAGGCGAACCGGTTGGTTATGGCTCCGATGTCCGTATTTAAGTTTATATATCTTGGCTCCGGCTGCTTTGCTCAGAAGCTGATTACCCATGCATATTCCGCAAATAGGTTTCCCTATTTCAAAAGCCTTGCGTATATTTTCCACAGTCTTTTCTGCAAATTCCGGACTTCCCGGACCATTGCTTATGAAAAGCCCGTCATAAAGGATCTGAGTGAAATCATAGTCCCAAGGAACAAGCGTCACCCTGACTCCGCGGCGTGTGAGGCAGCGTATGATATTATACTTGGTGCCACAGTCCACGAGCACTACCCTCTTCTCTCCCTCACCAAATTCTTTCACCTCGCGCGTGCTTACCTTAGCTATGAGATTCTCTTTATTAGGATCGTGGAAATCGATATCCTCTCCCCTTTCGAAAGTTATTTTCCCGAGCATTGAACCTTTATCGCGAAGCAATTTTGTAAGCGCACGCGTGTCAATACCATATATACCGGGAATTTTTTCATCCTTAAGCCATTCAGCCAGCGAACGTGTTGCCTGCCAATGGCTCGGCACCCAGCTATAATCCTGACATACAATCGCCTCGCAATGGATACGGGAGGATTCAAAATAATCGCTTACATTCGCCTCCGTGCATTTTTCAGACGAAGGGACACCGTAATTTCCGAGAATTGGATAAGTAGTGACAAGGATCTGGCCTTCATAAGAGGGGTCGGTGAGACTTTCGGGATAACCCGTCATTGCCGTGTTGAAAACAACCTCGCCGGCACATGGATTTTCATAACCGAAGGAGAAACCTTCGAACTTTGAGCCGTCTTCAAGAGTGAGCACGGCTTTTCTGGAATCTTGCATCGTGTTCATTTTGCGTGCAAAGTTACACAGAATCCCAATAATTAACAAACAGATTATTAAAAATATTTAAAGCAATCGTTCCATATTTATGATTCCTTCTCCAACCATTCACAACCATTCACAACCACCTTATTTTGATAGCAGGTATAAAAGCGGTTGCTACGCGGATATGTGATTATACCTAACACCTACTCTTTATGATGAAATCAACAATGAGATTGGCAATGTTGCAAAAGCTACATATTATTGGGAAATCATGAAAGGACAGAAAAATAAGATAAAGACATATGAATCCCTGAGATGCAATATTTACCAAAACCTTCTACGTGTGAGCCTTCTTCTATATGAGAACCTACCAGAACGGGATCGTGATCTAAAAAATTTAGGTCTAAGAGATATCGCACGTGTAGATTGAGGTTTGTTGCGACCATAATACATAGCAGTGTTGATTTGCGAAGAAACAATCATAGGATTATTGCCATTTTGCACTGCCTTGGTAAATATATCCATTATTTCATGCTTGTTACCATAATTGGCACTGGATCGCATCATAATTTCAGCTACAACCTGACGGATAGAATGAGGGTATATTACAAAAGTATTATTTGCGTTACATATAACATTTTTTAACTTGCTATTTCCGAAAAACACGATAACAGAATAAAATGGAATGCCGGGATTTTGCGGCAAACATTGCCTAATGGCTTGAATATGACCTAAATTCTGCATTACGGGATTATAGAAACGATGCTTTTCTTTACCATACGCCAGTAATTGTGTCCAATATTTCTGATGTTCATTACCGAAAATCCAACCGCTATAATCCTTAACTTCAAACACTATAATACCAACCTTCGTTGCAACCGCCACATCAACTTGTGTGTACTGACCATTCGGTTTTTGAATATATAAGTCATGAAATATAGCTTTGGGATTGATACCGACTTTCAATAATTCCAATACTACTTGCCGTTCTGACCACTCGCCACGATTAAGTGGTGTAACCTGCATGGTAAGCTTTCGCCCTCGTCGCTTATCATTAACATTGCTGACAATTGCTATTATCAAACAAACTAATAAACAGGTAAATAATAAAGACACAGACAGTCGTTATATAATGATTTACATGAAAGACTACTAAGTGTAAAGTATGATTAAATAATGAAATCGTAATACCAAGATGCTATTTGAAAGCAATTATCGGAATTACTTTTGCACTTACATACTTAATAAATAATAACCAAGGCTCGCATGCTTCATATTATTATATATCCTCCAAATCCTTTTGGATTTTGGTTTCCACATTTTGAGCATCACGATATTTAATAATAACAACACCTTCAGAAATCCCAGCTTTCTCAATTGATAATTCGATAGTTCCACCAGTGACATTCCAAGCACTGGCATAGGTAACTGTTCCTTGTCCTAATTCATACATGAGAGATGTATTGCTATCCAAACGGCTGGGATTATGCTCTCGACAAGCAGAAGACTCTCCATACTTACGAGTATATAAACATTTATAATAGTCATATGTGCTTACAAGAGTATTCCAATCACGGCTTTCGTCGAACACAACAACAACGGAGTGAACACTTTTTCCGTCATCAGTCGCAGCAACACCAACTGTTGCTTGTCTGCCAGTGAAATCCCCGGTAAACAATGTCATATTGTTGTCTCGCCCCATTTGTGTAAAGCCTTTTGTTTTTAGCTTTTGGCAGAATTCTGTCAGACTTCCTTCAATGGGAATGCCCTTAAAAGAAAGATGTTCTTGCGCCATAATGTTGATTACAGCAAAAAGCAATGTGATTGCAACTAAAAATTTTCTCATTTTCATTTTATGTTATTAGCTCTTTTAGTTCCAATTTAGCCGTCAATTACTGGAAAATTTAAAGTCGATTGACCCACCTTATATAACCGAAACTGATCCGCTGTGATTATAATAAAAATTGCCCCTATATAAATTGTAGGTCGCAGGAAACCTGTACACATGAATGCAACAATAGCAGCCCACACTATAGCGTGAGAACCACCATGCTATCCTTGTGTGTGTGTAATTGTGAAATTTCCTACGTTTCCAATCCATAAGATAAGCATAAGGCTTCTTTTATGTCTATGTCTTGGAAGGATGTTTTTCCATTCCAAAAGCAAAAATAGTGATTTTTTACTAAAGAACTCTTATTGTCAGACACGAATCAGTAAAATAATATATTTTTTCTTTGGGGTCATTTCTCTTTTCTACAAATGTTCAAGACACTGATTTTAATTGTAGAAACTGTCACACTACAAATACACGTGAATATTTAACGATACCATTTGGCGATTCTGGTTTAAATGGAAATTGTGCCCGTCACCATCGGTATGTTCCACCACGACAAACACTATCTTCACAACCGACCGATTTCATCGAAATCACATTCCCTTTCCGATCTTATAACTTATAGTCAATGCGTTCGATCTTAAAGATGGCAGGATAATAGAGCTTAAATCAGTAGTTCATTCCAAATGCCCAAAGAGGCACAATATCTCCGGATCCATATTCTATATCATCTCTAACCACAATACCTTTTGTAGCTTTTGCAAGCTGCGCTCTCCCTTTGTTTGCGCCACCAACCTCATACGTAACTCCGTTAATTTCAAAATCTGATATTTTTGATGCCATAACAAGGTTCTTAACACGTGTCTGGTTGAAAAAAAATGTCTCCCGCAGATTACCGATATTGGGATTTCCACCGGCTAATACTGTCATCAAATTAGGATTGTCAATAAACACTTTCTCAACTTTTCCGAGATTCCTCATGCCCGATGTAGAGTCTCTCAACTGAGAAAGCATTCCTGCTTTCTCCAGATAAACAAGATAATCCGGCACATCATTCTTGCTGATCTTTAATTCCACACTTAGATTCAACATATTTGGTTTATATGGAGCGCTTTCGGATATTATCATCATCATCTGTTTCAACTTCCGCACAGTTGATGGCGTCATATTAGCATAAGTGGGAATATCTACCTCTACTGTTTCCGAAAAAATCTGTTGCATTCGGATATCAAAACGGGGCAGCTGACCAAATGGATAATATCCTGTTGTCAAATATTTCCTAAAATATGGTAGTGGATGAAATTCCGCATTATACTCAATTCGGTTTTCTGTTATATCTTCTATTGAATATGCCGGCAAGGAGATATCTTCAAACATTTCAAGATATTCCCTGAACGACAGTCCCTGCATATCAAACATGATTGCCCTTCGACTTAAATCAGCACCCCCTTTTTTTATATCAAGAATTGAACTTCCCGTAAATATTATTTTAAGATTAGGATGAGAATCATAAATCTGTTTCAACTCCCTCGACCATCCATGATATTTATGGATTTCATCTATTACAAGACGTTTACCACCTTCGGCGATAAACGAGTCTGCAAGATCAGTGAGAGTATGATTGGCAAAATAGCTATGATCAGCAGATACATATAGCTGGATATAATCCTCACTTTGCTCTTTTATTATCTGCTGCTTCACAAGTGTACTCTTCCCTACACCACGAGGTCCAACAAGACCTATCATTCTGTCATCCCAGGGAATTTCAGAAACCATATAACGCTCAAATTTTGTAGGAGTGGAGGCAAGCTCTTCTCTCATAAAATTGATAAGTCTCAGATCAATCATAAGCGATTATTTTTAAACAGCTTCTTAGTTTGCGACAAGACTTCAAACTAAGAATTACTTTGCTATTTATACATTAGAATACGCAAATATAATAAAAGTCCCCTTAAAAAGTGACTTTTTCATGAAAAAGTCACTTTTTAAGGGGACTTTTATTGAAGAATAGTGAAAATAAATTTTGCATCTCGCGAAATATAAGTTAATTTTGCATTGAATTCTACGGATTCCAAAATCTCATGAAAACAATATTGATAAAAAATGCTCTGCTGTCCCCTTCCGGCAAGGAGGGAACGGTGGATATTCTCATATCCGGAGGGAAAATAATCGAGATAGCTCCGCATATAGATTCTCCGCATGATTGCTGCGAGGTTTGCGCCGATGGTCTCACCGTTATTCCCGGGCTTGTGGATGTGCATGTGCATCTCCGTGAGCCCGGTTTCTCATATAAGGAAACCATTGCAACCGGTACGGCGGCAGCCGCAGCCGGTGGGTTCACCACTGTCTGTCCTATGCCGAACCTTAACCCGGCTCCCGATTGTCCGGAGAATCTTGAGCGCCAGCTCGAAATCATCCGCCGCGATGCTAAAATCGAAACCATACCCTACGCCACAATCACCCGCTCGCGTCTCGGAGCCGAACCGCTTGATTATACGGCACTCTCCCCTTTCGTGGCAGGTTTCTCTGACGACGGTTCTGGAGTGCAGGATGAGGAGACCATGCGCATCTCAATGAAAGAGATTGCAAAGACAGGCAAGATACTTGCCGCCCACTGCGAAGTAAATTCCCTTTTACGCAACGGATACATCCACGATGGGGAATACGCCAGCAAACACGGGCATCGCGGCATATGCTCCGAAAGCGAATGGCGCGAAATCGAACGTGACATACGGCTTGCCGAAGAGACAGGATGCAGGCTCCACATATGCCATATATCCACTGCCGAAAGCGTTGACCTTATCCGCAACGCTCAAGCACGGGGCGTAAAAGTAACTTGCGAAACCGCACCCCATTATCTTGCATTTTGCGATGAGGATATACAGGAAGACGGGCAGATCGGAAGAGCGTCGTGTAGGGAAAGAGTGTGTCTCCTTGTGTAGA
>CASBHZ010000002.1 GCA_949123685.1 uncultured Bacteroidales bacterium
CAACGTCCGAGCCTCTGATCGGCGCCACTGTCCTGCCCATCGGCGGCGGCCAGGGTGCAGCAACCGACGTGGACGGCAAGTTCAAACTTAACGTTCCGGCAAACGTGAAGGAAATCCAGGTTTCTTATGTTGGCTACAAGACAGTCAAAGTTCCTTTAACCCCTGACGTTGTTGTAAAGATGCAAACTACCGACCAGACTCTTGACGATGTGATGGTAGTAGCTTTCGGCACCACAACCAAAGAGGCGTTTACCGGTTCTGCTGCAGTCGTTGGCTCAGCTGACCTTCAGAAGCGAACCACTACCAATGTGGCTGACGCTCTCGTAGGTTCTGTTCCCGGTCTTCAGATGCGCTCTTCATCCGGCTCTCCCGGTTCATCAGGTTCCATCAATATCCGAGGTATCTCATCTCTTTATTCAGACATTGAGCCTCTCGTGATTGTTGACGGCGCACCTTACACTGCAAGTCTCAGCAATATTCCCCAAAGCGATATCGCTTCTGTTTCCGTACTTAAGGACGCGGCTTCCGCTGCCCTCTACGGAGCTCGCGGTGCTGCAGGTGTGATCATCATCACGACCAAACGCGGTCAAAGCCGCGAGGCTCAGGTGACGGTGAACGCCAAGTGGGGTTCAAACTCCAAAGCTGTGCAGGATTATGACGTTATCACTGATCCGGGTGCTTTCTATGAAGCATATTACGCACAGGTATACAACTATAACTTCTACCAGCAGGGAATGACTCCCGCCGCTGCAAACCAGGCATCCAACAGCATGATGTTGGGACAGCTCATATACAACGTATATACCCTTCCTAAAGACGCAAACGGCAATGAGGAGCTCCTTATAGGTATGGACGGCAAGCTCAATCCCAATGCGAAGCTTGGCAGAATGATTGATTATAACGGTCACCAGATGTGGCTCACTCCCGACAACTGGAATGACATAGCTTATCACCACGGATTCCGTCAGGAATATAACCTCAGCGTAAACGGTGGAACTGACAGGTCAAGCTTCTATGCAAGTTTGAACTACCTCGGGGATGAAGGTATACTTCAGCCTTCAAGCTATGACCGTGTGAACGGACGTATCCGCGCTGACTATCAGGCTAAGAAATGGCTAAAAGTGGGTGCCAACATCAGCTACACTCATTCAAACAGCGTGGGCAACCCCAGCATCGGCACCGGTTTCTCATCCAACAATATCCTTTACTTCACGGGCATGATAGCCCCGATATATCCCGTTTACGGTCGCGCTCTTGATGCCAACGGTAATCCATATATCATGACCGATGCATATGGCAACACCATTTACGATTATGGTCAGGATGTATATTACGCCGGTACCCGTCCGTTCGGAACACCCGGTAACCCGATAGCTGATCAGGTTCTCAACACTTCCAAATCAGATTACAACCAGCTTAACGCTACACTCAATGCCACTGTAGATTTCACTAACTATTTGAAACTTGACGTAGTAAGTAACGTAAACTGGGGCGAGACACGCGGCACAAGTTTCGGCAACCCCTTGACTCCCGGAGCTGCGTCAAACAATGGTAGCGTCTCAAAATCAACTACTACAAACATACGCACCAACAACTCTCAGACCCTTACTTTCTACAAATATTTCGGAGATCATTATCTCAATGTAATGGCAGGTCACGAATACTACCGCACAGACGGCACTTACCTCGCAGCAGCAGCCCGCGGTATGTTCTCCCCCGACATTCTTGAGATCGATGCGTTCGCCGACAATATGGTAAACTCTTCATCCTACAAGAGCAGCTATAACGTTGAAGGTTGGTTCGGAAGCGCTCAGTATAATTATCTTGAAAAATACTATGCTTCCGCCATGTATCGTCGTGACGCCTCTTCTCGCTTCCACAAGAACCACCGCTGGGGTAACTTCTGGAGCTTCGGTGCCGCCTGGATGGTATCCAAAGAGAATTTCATGGCAAAGACCAAGAACTGGCTTGACTACTTGAAACTCAAAGTGTCTATCGGACAACAGGGTAACGACAATCTGTCAACTTCTTACGGCTACACCAACATCTACAGCCTTCAGTCGGCTTCGAAGACTACGATGTCTCCGGTATTTGCAGGTTTCGGAAATCCGAATATCACCTGGGAAACCACTACAAACTTAAACGTTGGTCTTGAGTTCGGTTTCTTCAACAACCGTCTGACCGGTAATATCGACTTCTATAACAAGAACACAAACAACCTTCTCTTCTGGCTGTCTATCCCCGAATCTACCGGTGCACGCGGATATTACGACAATATCGGTACGCTCCGCAACACAGGTGTTGAGCTCGTATTGAGCGGCACGCCCATACGCACTGAAGATTTCGAATGGAACATAACAGCAAACCTCTCGCACAATGTCACCAAACTCGTGAAACTTCCCGAAAGCAAAATCGGAACCAACGGTGGATGGTATGACGGAGGCTACTGGTTTGAGGTAGGCGGTCCGATGTATAACTACATGGATCTCGCTTATGCAGGAGTAAACGACAAGGGACAGGCTCTCTACTATTACGATCCCAACCTTGTAAACAACGGAACAATGGACACATCCAGACCGGGTACCGTCAAATCAATGGATTATGTGACTACAGAAGCCGGTAACGCATCGCGTTACGCTATAGGAAGTATCCTGCCGAAAGTTTATGGTGGTTTCAATACAACCCTTCGCATCAAATGGTTCGACATCTCTGCATCGTTCGATTATCAGATCGGCGGTAAGGTATATGATTCACGCTACGCGGCACTCATGACCCCCAACAGCAGCATAGCCACCGGCTCCGGACAGACATACCACAAAGACTGGATCAAGTCTTGGAGTCCTAACAATACGCAGTCTGACCTTCCCCGCTGGCAGATCGGTGACACCAACACAGGAATGTCAAGCGACCGATTCCTGACAAACGCAGGTTACCTTAATTTCCAGTCGTTCGTAGTTGGTTTCACAGTGCCCAAAGTATGGGAACACATCTCTAAGATCCGCGTATATTGCATGGGCGAGAACCTCTGCTTCTGGTCTGCACGCAAAGGTCTTGATCCCCGTTATTCATACGGAGGAAACGCAGCGGTAGGCGCATATTCTCCAATGCGCACAATCTCAGGCGGCGTTGAAGTGGTATTCTAACATAAAATTCACCTGTTAAAAATTCATTATGAAAAAGATATTAATATTAACAGCCGGCGCCATGATGCTCCTGCCCTCCTGTATCCAGGAGTTCGAGCCTCAGTCTTCCACTGTGACTGAGGATCAGGCATCAAAAGCACCGGGAGCCTACGAAAATTTCGTAAACGGACTCTCTTCGAGCGTTGCAGGTCAATTTGTATTTAACGGTTCAGGTTATCAGCAACCTAACGACTTCGGTTATCCGGCGCTTATGCTGAGACGCGACGCTACCGGTAACGACATGGTCATAACCGGTACATCCGGATGGTTTTCACCTTGGTATGAATCATCTGTATCATTGGCACCGATATATCTGAACGCGCAGTATCCTTGGACATATTATTACTCGCAAATCAAGAACTGTAACACGGTCCTCTCTCTTGCAGGTGAGAATCCTTCCGAAATTCATAAGGCGGGAGCGGGAATGGCTCTTGCATGGCGTGCTTTTTATTATCTTGATCTTGCACAGATGTTCGCACCTACATCATATGCAAATGACAAGACCACTCCTACTGTGCCTATCATCACTGAAAAGATGAGTATCGCAGATGCTTCCAACAATCCGAGGGCAACATATGAGTTTATGTTGAATTTCATATTATCGGATCTTGACAAGGCGGAGTCATATCTCGCCGGTTATACAAGACCCAATAAGGAAACCCCGGATATCAGCGTCGTGAACGGACTGCGTGCCCGCGTTTATCTTCTGATGGAAGACTGGGCAAATGCTGAGAAGTATGCAAAAGAGGCTCAGAAAGGCTATACGGTAATGACCGGTGACCAGTATAACGACAAGAACAACGGTTTCAACGATGCCACTACCAACAATGCCTGGATGCTCTGCTGCTCTTTCAAAAAGGAAGACGCCTGCATGGTATTACAGACAGGAAACCACTCCTGGGGATCATGGATGATCAATGAGGTTCCCAACGGTTCCAATACAGGTTATGGCTACTACAACAAATTCGGAAACACCCAATATATAGACTATCACTTGTATCAGTCTATTCCTGCTACGGATGCCCGTAAGAAATGTTATGTAGACTTCGAAATCGACAAGTTGACAACTCCGAGTGCCGTGATAAATGCACTGGCTGACTATTCTGATGTTCCCGAATATGTTTACAACACAGGAAACACCATGCGTTCAAACACAGAGGGTGCAAACATGTGGGGCGGTATGCCGCTTAAATTCCGTGCAAAAGGTGGTAACCATACTACCAACCTTGACGCCTGGTGCGTAGACGTTCCAATGATGAGGGTTGAGGAAATGGTGCTTATCGAAGCTGAGGCTGCAGGACGTCAGGATGAGGCAAGAGGCAAAACACTTCTTGAGAACTTTGCCAAGACCCGTGACCCCAACTATGAATATGGCAAGCACAACGAAGCATACAACAACTCGTCTACCCCTTCGTTCGTGAACGAAATATGGTGGCAACGCCGTGTAGAATTCTGGGGAGAAGGTCTTGCAATGTTCGATGTGAAACGACTAAACAAGGGTATAATCCGCAGCTATGCCGGAACTAACCATGTTGACGGATATTGCTGGAACACTAACGAACCTCCGCAATGGATGACATTCTGCATCGTGCAGACAGAAACCAACAATAACCCCGCATGTACTAACAATCCAACGCCTATAGCGCCAAAGGGCAATTCTCCCGAACATGCGTGGTAAACATGGATTATATATAATTTTTAAAATTTGAAAAATGAAAAGTTTAAAATATATATTACTCGGACTGCCGCTTGCTTTCCTGGGAAGCTGCTCGCCTGAAATGGGGTCAGAGCCGGGAACAGACAGTTCACCGGTGGTAACGATGTATTCCTATGCACCGGAGGCAAATTCCGGCATGAATCCCGACAATGATCTCATCGTCAGATTCGCTACTAACAGTGCCGTTACAGAACTCTACTACCTTGTGGAAGCGGAGGAGGAAGTAAACACCTTCATCAATAAAAACGGCACAGATGCATACATGCAGAAAGTGGTTGAGGAAGGTGTTAAACTTGATGCTGTCGGAGCACAGAATATTGATGCAACCATCATTGACCAGCATGGAACAATTATCGTGACAGGTGTTGCCGGTAACGGAACAACCCGTTCTATGGCAACAGTTACTTTCACCGGTCTCGATTGGAATAAAATCTGCAGCGGTCAATTCACTGCCAACAATTTTATTCCCGGTGCCAGAATATGCGATCTTGAGGTCTGCACTACAGATAATAACCTATACCGCATAAAAAATGCCTTCAAAGACGGTTATTCACTCAAGTTCTCAAAGATGGGTCTAAAAGGAACAGACAACACAGGCATGGCATTCTATCCCGTAAGGATTCCTGAAGCCCAGACCGGCTATGAACTTAACTTCAATGACGGAAGCACGTCTCCACTTTGGGTCAAAGACGTTGCATATTGGCAGGGAAATGCAGATCTTGCTACAAACTCGAATTATTGGAGCTTGATCTGGGAGGACAACTTCTGTGAATTCAACCTTGCCTGGATGACCGACAAGGGCTGTGTAGCCTATGGATCCGCAGCCGATGGCGAAGGAAATACATCATATTTCGTACCGGACGGAGTGGACTTATAAGAATCTTAAGACTTCAGAAGGCCCTTGCCTTCGCAATAAAAGGGAAAGAGCCACAAAAAAGGCTCTTTCCTTTTTTATATAATCAATTAAGAAAATATTAAAACTATATGAAGAGAATTACATCACTTGCAATCATGTCGGCAGCGACACTCGGAATGTTTGCCGCCCCACTCACTCCGGAGCAGGCTTTAAAACGTGTGCAGGGCAGCAGCGCTTTAAAGATGCCTTTGAAATCGGCTGCGTCAATGAAGCTTTGCTTCTCAATGCAAACACAGAAAGGGGAACCGGCTGTATACATATTCGACCGTCTGGCTTCGTCGGGGTATTTGATCGTCAGCGCGGACGATACAGCCACTCCCCTGCTCGGATATGCAGACTCCGGCAGTTTCGACACCGACAACATGCCTCCACAGCTCGAATGGTGGCTATCAGAATATGCCTCACAAATCGATTATGCATCAGCAAACGGAATTAAAACCACTCGTGCCGCCATTGCCAATAAAAAGGAGATTGCTCCGCTCGTAGAAACCAAATGGAATCAAGGAACTCCATATAATAATCTGTGTCCTTCCGTAAACAATGTAAAATGTCCTTCAGGATGCGTGGCAACGGCAATGGCTCAGGTAATGAAGTTTTGGAATTATCCTGAAGTGGGCACAGGAAGGGTCACTGCAACATTACCATCGGGAGGTACGGGAGAAGGGGTCATAAACCTCGCTCAAAAACCTTTCGACTGGAACAACATGATCGATTCATATTCGGGATATAACTACACCAACGAACAGGAAAACGCCGTGGCAACCCTAATGCAGGCAGCAGGATATGCTGCAAAGATGAACTATGCACCGGGCGGCTCGGGAGCATTGAGCATAAACGCGGCAATATCACTGTCAAAAAATTTCAAATACAACCCGAACATACAATACCTGCAACGCCTCTATTTCAATGCAGCTGAATGGAACGAAATCGTTTACAACGAGCTTGCTGCCGGACGCCCCATTCTTTATGGAGGTCAATCAACATCCGTAGGTCATGAATTTGTCTGTGACGGATATGACGGTAACGGATATTTCCATTTCAATTGGGGATGGGGAGGTATGTCAGACGGATATTTCATCCTTGACGCCCTCAACCCTAACTCTGTAGGAACCGGTGGAGGCGCCGGCGGAGGATATAACTCAAGACAGGACATAATAATAGGGATTCAACCCTCTTCCGTAGAAACAGACGTTTACCTAACCCAGTTCGGCAACCTTTCAGCATCGGCAAACGGATCGAACATTAGCCTTGCCTTGAATTATAACGGCAATGTCGGCAATTGGGTAAATGCAGGAATCTCAGCAGTAAAAGTAAGAATGGGGGCAGAAATCGTATCTGTTGACAATTCTGAAATCAAACCTCAATATGTGAGACTCTTCTCGAATGACATTGACATTCCGGCACTGACTTTGAACGGATACAATATCTCATATCAAGGTATAAAAGGGAATGCAACAGTCACCATCCCTTCAATTTTACCTAACGGAAAATATAAAGTAACCGTCTGCACTCAAGATGCAAACAAGACAGACGCACCTTGGACCCCGGTTTGCACAACCAACGGAGCGTACAATTTCGTATACGTAACGAAAAACGGAAACAGCTGTTCAGTTGAAAATTTCACTGAAACCGAGTTGTCTATAGTTTCCGCCACACCCACGACGCAGGTGTTCTATAAAAATGCATGCCGTATAAAATTGTCAATCGAAAACAACTCAAATATTGATCTTTCCGGTGGTTTCTACCCGGTATTATTAGATGGTGATAAGGAAGCGATGCTTGGAGAAGGCATCACACTCAGCCTGAAACCCGGTGAAAAGATCGATCAGGAATTTACCACTGTCTTCGAATTGCTTCAGGGAGCAATTGCACCAACATCTCAGAAACAATACACCCTGAAGTTCCTTAAATCTGCCAGCAATATTGAGTATTATAACTGGAGCGCACCCCTGACCATGAATGTGAATCCCTCTACATCAAGTTTCACAATCTCGGATTATTGCGTTGAAAATGCGCCCACACGTCAGGAAACTATCGGTAGCCAACTTGAAACAGTGTTTGTCACCTCAAGTTCCGCAAATATTCCATTCTCAGCAACCCTTAAAAACACCGGTGAATTTTTTGGATCACAAGTCTACACACTGATTTTCAACGGAGACCTTACCGGCTATTCACTAACAGCCGGAGAAATGGGACCGACACCGATCCTCAATCGCGGTGAATCGGCACAGATAAAAGGTTCTATAGATTTCCCGGATGCAGAACCCGGACTCAATTATGCAGCCGTTATTTTCTATGTCGGTAAAAACGGGATGGAACAGGCGAAGACAGCACCGATAATATATTTCACGGTGGACCCGTCTTCATCCGTAAATAAAATCGAAGCAGACTCCACTTCTGAAATTGTTTATGACCGTACAAACAGGTGTGTTACAGCACAAGACGCTGAAAGCATCGAAGTTTATGATCTCAACGGCATAAAATTAGCAGCCACCGACGGCTCTGAACTGCGTCTTGACGAAGGTCTGACAGGTATCGCCATAGCGATAGTCCGCACAACTTCCGGAGAGACCAAAACACTTAAGATCATACTTTGAAGATCATACTTTGACCAACAAACATAAGATAAGAAACGCCCCGCATTCATTTTAGATGCGGGGCGTTTTTCGATAAAGCCATATGCCGTCTAATTCCGGATCACCACCGGATGCCCGTCAAGACCTATATATGCATAAGATTTATTCTCCTTTCTGAAACGTTTGATAAAACCACGCGTTTCTTCAAGGGTGTCAAAACTACCGGCTATGACATAGCATTTGTCGCCGGAAGCGCGAGCCACACTGGCATCATAGCCTTTATCCGCCAACGCGGAAGCACCTGATCGTGCATTCGTGTTCATCTTGAACATAGCAACAGCCACATTCAATGATTTCAGAGGCTCTGCACCATCCTCCACACTAAGCCTTTCATTCAAGAAATAAAGCGAATCGCCCGCTATCACCTGTATGCGCGGTCCCTCTTCGGAAATCAGTCCGTCAGCAGCAAGCGATTCATTAGTTTTCTCCCGTTTGCTGACAGCGGCATCATACGCCGCCCTATAATTCTTTTCTGTAGGCTTACATGAAGTCAAGGCTATCGCCACTATCCCCACAGCAATCAATATTCTCTTCATACTCTAAATTTAACCCATCAAACCAAACCCACCCCAAATCCCCATCAAACCCTACCCCACCCCATACATCCCCATTACGCCCCATTACACCTCACCCCATAAACCCCCATAAACCCCCATAAATCCCCTATTCCTCCGGCACAAGCACCCGCACCTCCCGAGGAACAAACCGATAGCTTCCGCTCCCGTCAATAGGCTGGATTATATCTCCGCTGAGGATATCCCTATATCGCTTCCCTTCCGGGATAATCTCAAGATAACGCGCCATATCCACTTCGTTATCTTCATCCCTGCCGTTCATCATTACGATAACAACATCATCCCCGGCACGACGCTCATAGAGATACACCCCGTTGGTAGGCATGAAATGCTTCATCTTGCCTTCACCTATAGCCTTGCTGCCACGTCGCCATTTACACAAAGTGGAGATAAAGTCGAACGCCTCATTCTGAAGATCCGAACGTCCCTCCTTTGTGAAGACAGTGGTCTCATCTCCGGGGAATCCACCGGGCATATCCTTACGTACATTACCGTCGCCACCTTCGCGATTGCCATGCATAAGCAATTCCGTGCCGTAATACAACTGCGGGATACCCGGAATTGTCAGAAGAACAGTCAGAGCCTGCTTCCACTGGTCGAGCGTTTCAGGTTGGGTAAGAATAAAACGCTCCGTGTCATGGTTATCAAGGAAACGGAGCACGTTCATCGGATCCGGATAGAGATAATCAAGGGCAAGATGATCATAAATGGCATTCAGCCCGTTCCAAGGGTCGGTCTGCGCCTTGAAAGGAGCCATGTCCCGACTCTTTATCATCAACGGGAAATCCATCACAACCGGAAGGTTTGTGTCGGGATTCTTTGCTGTCGCCAATGGCGAGCCTTTCTGCCAGAAAGCTTCGCCCGCCGTTTCGCCAAACCAACATTCCCCTACTATATTGAAATCCGGATACTGTGCCATAACCTCTGAAATCCAGCGTGCCATCTCTTTCTCATCAGCATAGGGATAAGTGTCCATTCGTATGCCGTCAATCTGCGCCTCCTCTATCCACCATATAGAATTTTGAATCAGGTATTTCATTAGATGAGGATTACGCTGGTTAAGATCAGGCATCTGCTCCACAAACCATCCGTCTTGCGTAAGTTTGCGGTCATAATCAGTGGCATAAGGATCTGTTATCGTTGACAAACGATAATTAGTCTGCACATATTTTTCAGGAAAGTTAAACCAGTCGGAAGAAGGGCGGTCCTCAAACCATGGATGTCCCGAACCGCAGTGATTGAAAATCATATCCATCACAGTCTTTATACCCTTGTCATGAAGTTTCTCCACCAATGCCGTATATTGGTCATTGCTACCGAAACGAGGATCAACACGATAATAGTCGGTGGTTGCATATCCGTGATAGCTTCCACCCTCCATGTCATTCTCAAGCACCGGGTTAAGCCATACCGCCGTGATTCCGAGAGTGTCAAGATAATCGACATGGTTGGAGATTCCAAGCAAATCACCACCGTGACGGGTGTTGGGATTCCCCCTGTCCACTTTCACATGATGACGCAGCGAAGCAACATCGTTTATGCTCTCATCACCATTGGCGAAACGGTCGGGCATCACCATATAGAGCACATCTGAGGCTGAAAAACCTTGTGCCCCCTTCTGATCGCGCCGCGCACGGAGCTCATATTTTTTAACAACCTTACGTTTACCTTCTCGCCATTCAAGGCTCATAATGCCCGGACGGGCTTCCGGAGAGGCCGTAAGATACACATACTGCCAATTTGGCGATCCGTCAAGACGCACAACGGAATCCACCTTAACGCCCGGATAAGAGAGGGAAAAATCTGCGGGGCGCACATTCTCGCCATGTATCTGAAGCTGCAGCGTGGTGTCGTGCATTCCTGTCCACCAATGGGGAGGATGGATTTCATCAACTGAAAAAGAGGGTGCTGCCGAAGCCGATAAGGCACTCCCGGCGATAAAGCACAAAAGGCCGCGGCATAAACGCCGCGACCCGCTGATCGATTTCTTTACGTTCCTATTCATCAAGAATTTCGTTTTAGTTAAGTTTAAGTCAAGCCTATATTCACGGGGCATTGCCCGATATTTAGTGCCATGTCCTCAGACATGGTCAATATTTCAATCCACCTGGATCACAAGATGATCAGTAAGACTCCAGAATTTGGACGGATTAGTGATCTGAATAGTTTTCGGACCATCTTTCTCGCCTGTGATCTGATAGCTGCCTGCAGGCATGTTGCTCCAGATTTTCACTTTCTTGGAGTTAGTCGGGATGGCGGTAAGCGTGCGCTTGTCTGCAGTCACGAAATATGAAGCGTCGAAATCACCCTTAAGCACCTTTGTGGCACCAAGGAATTTCTTTTCCAACAATCCTTTCTCCTTGAGATTCTTGTTAGTGCCGATAGCGTAATAAACGCGGTTAGCTTCGTTCTCTGCCGCTACAGCCTGAGCCTGAGCCTCCTCCTTTGCCGCAGTCTCTGTCTTCACCTGCTCCTGACCCTCGGCAACCTGAGTGTTAAGGGTCTCTATCTGACCTTTAGCAGCTGCAAGATCGCTTTCGAGCTGATTAATTTTCTTATCTTGAGAGGCAATGCGTTCTTTCAATTGGGCTATAGTCTTTGACATCACGCTGTTTTCATTGCCTGAAGCCTTAATTTTTTCTTCCATCGAAGTCAGAAGCGCCTTATTTGCAGCCAGACGCGCCTTGATTGAAGCAAGATTATGACGGATTTCCGCGCGACGATCGGCATTCTCGCCATTGCCCATGTTATATAAAAGTCCTTCCTGCATATTGATGGAATCAAGTCCGGTGTAAATGTCACCCATGAGAAGCATAAGGGAGTCATTGAACGTAGCAGCTTCCTGATATTCTGCTGTCAAGTCTGCGATACGGACTGAATCCTCATCAATTTTTTTCTGATTGCCTGAGCAAGATGCGAGGAGCATGGCTCCGGCGCCGAGGAATAAAATACTTTTTTTCATAATCGTATAGTTTATAGTTTCTATATATTTCTTAACTATGATTCACCTTCTATCACTATAACAATCTCCCCCTTCGTTTGGTTCAAAGCATAATACTCGGCAAGTGCGCCGAGGGTGTCTTTATTTATCGTCTCATGCATTTTAGAGATCTCACGGCATACTGCGGCAGGACGTTCAACACCAAATGCATCAGCAAGTTGACGAAGAGTCCGGGCAAGGCGCAAGGGAGATTCATAAATTATCACAGTTCTCGGATCCTGTGCCAATTCTGCAAGGCGAGTCTGCCGCCCTTTCTTCAGTGGGAGGAAACCTTCGAAGACAAAACGGTCACAAGGAAGCCCGGAAGATACGAGAGCCGGAACAAATGCCGTGGCACCGGGAAGACACTCCACATCCACACTGCGACGACGGCAGGCACGTGAAAGCATAAAACCGGGATCGGATATACCGGGCGTGCCGGCATCCGAAATAAGTGCCACAACAGCCCCACCTTCAATCTGTTCTGCGATATGATCGCAAGTCTGGTGTTCATTAAACTTATGATGACTTCGCATTGGCGTAGAAATCTCATAATGCTTCAGAAGCTTGCCGGAGGTCCGGGTGTCTTCAGCAAGAATATAATCCACCTCTTTCAGCACCTTAAGCGCACGGAAAGTGATGTCTTCAAGATTTCCGACAGGAGTCGGAACTATATAAAGCTTTCCACTCATGCTTCAAAATATCCTCTTATGATTTCCATAAAGTCGATCACCTCTTGGTTTTCCTCGTCCCATCCCAACTCTCCGATAAAATATTCCTCCGCCTCATCATAGCTGTCCATTGCCACGATCATGTTCATAGCTGAAGAAAACTCGCTGTCGGAATTAGAAAACAGTTCACGCTTAAAACGGAAACGGTCGTTAAGACAGAAAGCCGGTTTGTCCTGCTTGTGTTTGCGCACCTCCTGAAATTCCTGTTTCTTCGGTGTTTCAATCCGCCCCGAAGAGGCAATCATATCATCAACCTTATTGTCATCATAAATTTTGACGTAGGGCTCATCTTCTGAAATTTCCGATTCTCTTTTAGTCCTTATCCCGGATTGGATTTCCGTATCTACACAAACTTCCGGTACAGAAGTAATTTCCTTTTCCTCAATTGCGTATGACCCTTCATCAGAAGCCGCAACATCATCTGATATCAATGGAGCCTCTTGATTGTCTGTAAGATTCCTGATCCTTTCCATAATCAACGGTTCCAGTTCAGCAATCTTATCTTCACGTAATTGGGCAAGCTCAAGGAGCCCCTCTATCTCATAGATCTTATCTTTAAGATCCTTTACATCTTCTATCATCATATTATTCAGTTTTTTCA
The DNA here is from genome assembly GCA_949123685.1 of uncultured Bacteroidales bacterium. Next base: position 13,339 of record CASBHZ010000002.1, read on the forward strand.
ATTGTCTTATCTCCGGGAATAAAAATCTCCAGCAAAGCCTTCTTCAAGCCTTCACGTGCCGAAGACCGGTTTGTCATCTCATTCATTATAACCACTATGATATGCGTAGGGGCATAATCATCGTCAAGTTTATATCCGGCATAACATTGAATCCCTTTCATGCTTCCCGTCTTCATTGCCACATATCCTTCAAGAGGAGTGTCCGCCATGAAGCTCCGCAGCGTTCCCTCCTGTCCGGCAAGAGGGAAGAAAGACGCATAATAGGGATTACCGGATCCTTCCGTGAGAACATGCGCCATAAAGCGTGCGGTAACGCGGTTCTGACGTGAAAGACCGGATCCGTCGACTATATTAACGCCCGACATGGGCGCTCCGTTCTTTTTCCAATAATCTGTTTCAAGCGAAGCTCCCTTTGCCGTGGAACCTTTATGTCCGGCAGCCACGGCATAAGACCGTAACAACGCCTCCGCATACTGGTTGTCGCTGCGCATCATGCATGAGCGCATGATCTCATCCAAGGGCACAGACACATGATCCACTATCAGGGTACGCTCACCTTCGCGGAGATTCTCGCCATCCACTGAAATCCCCTTTAAAGACAATACTGCCCGGAGACGAGTGTCAAATACTGCAGCGGGATTGGAAACCGAACGGCTTCCGGAAGCGTTATCCTCAAAGTTGAGTCCATGCGAGCCGGTGCCATATGAGTGCTTGAGGTCGCCCGACATCCATGAAGGGGGGATTGCAGGACCGCTCCAGATACCCTCATCCACCACGATGCGCCCCCTGATAGAGGTCACCCCGCGCTCGGAAAGGGCGGATGCGATCTCGGTGCAAATGTTTTTGCACCCTTCCACATAACGGGAGTTGAGCGAAGGATCGCCGCTACCTACAATGACCAGGTTGCCGTCAAGAACACTGTCACGAACCTCCCCGGTTGCATATACTTCCGTGTGAAACCTGGATTCCTCATCAAGACGCGAAAGAAGAGTCGCCGTAGTGACACATTTCATAATCGATGCCGGGATGAGGGGACGATCCGCATTCATTTCCAAAAGGGTATCTCCCGTGGACAAATCAATTACAAGAATCGCAGAATTGTCGGTGCTGATGCCTCGAGTCTGGCTGAAATCATCCAGGACATCGGCATACAACGGCAATCCCGCAACGAGGAGAAGCAGAAAGAGTATCTGTCGCATTTTCATAAGTACAAAATTAACTCTTCTTGCTTCGACTTACAAATCTTTTTAGTAATTTTGGCTTATGAATAACTACGAACGCCGTCCTTACACATTCGACAGAGTGGTGCGTATTCTTTTTTCTGTATGCGCCCTTCTGGCAACATTGTACCTCCTCTCTATCCTAAAGGGGGTGCTCTTACCCTTTCTCGTGGCATGCCTGATAGCATATATGCTTGAACCCGTGGTGAAATGGAACCAGAAATGGATGCATACACAGAACCGTTTCATTCCGGTGATGACCACACTTATAGAAACATGCGTAGTGGCAGGCGGATTCTGTGCCATCTTTTTCCCTTATCTCATATCGGAATGCGCACAAATGACAGAAATGGTAAAAACATATGCCACCAAACAGATAGACATACCATTTATCTCCGAAAGCATTCACCGATTTATAAGAGACAATATAGATTTCAACCAGCTTTCGAAACTCCTATCGCAAGAACAATGGGAGAAACTTATCAAAACAAGCATCTCGTCTTCATGGAGTTTCTTGAGTTCGAGCCTCGCTTTCGTCTTCGGAGTTATCAGCTGGCTCGTGGTGATCCTTTACGTGATATTCATAATGCTTGATTACGAAAAGCTCTCACTCAGTTTTCGCCAGCTTGTTCCGCACAGCCATCGCAGGCGTGTGTTCCGCATATTCGATGACATAAAGAACGCCATGAACCGCTATTTCCGAGGACAATTCCTGATAGCCTTCATTGTCGGCATACTTTTCTCAATAGGATTCCTCATCATAGGATTACCGATGGGGATAGTGCTCGGACTTTTTATAGGCATGCTCAACATGGTTCCATACCTTCAACTTATATCTTTACCGATCACGGCTCTGCTCTGTCTGGTATGGACCGTAAGCACAGGAGGAGATTTCTGGCTCATTTTCTGGGAATCCATGGCTGTATACGTGGTGGTGCAGTGCATTCAAGACCTCGTTCTCACACCCAAGATCATGGGCAAGGCTATGGGACTGAATCCGGCTATAATTCTCCTCTCCCTATCAATATGGGGCAGTCTACTCGGATTTATGGGGCTTATAATCGCACTCCCCTTGACCACTCTCGTGCTTTCATATTACAACCTTTACGTGATACAACGAATACAGCAAAAAAACGATAAAACCAATGTTCCATCTACCGATAGCGTCTGAATACACATCCCAGGTTCAGGAGACCACCGTGGATGAAATTACCCAGAAAGTTTCCACTGAAATAAATCCCGATGCCGAAGCGGCATCTTCTGAAGAGGAACATACAAACGGACTGATAGCCGACCTCGCATGGATCCTATTGCTCGGAGCCGTGGTCACGCTCCTTTTCAAGAAGATGAAGCAACCTGTAGTGCTCGGTTATATCCTTGCCGGATTTCTTGCGAGCCCGAAATTCGAATATCTCCCGTCGATATCCAACCTCGAGAACATTTCGTTCTGGGCAGACCTCGGAATAGTGGTGCTGATGTTTTCCATCGGTCTGGAATTTTCATTTAAGAAGCTGATGAATTCCGGTTCTTCGGCAATAGTGACAGCTTTGATAATCATTACCGGAATGACATTCGCCGGTTTCGGCGTTGGATGTATACTCGGATTCAATACCATAAACTGCATATTCCTCGGAGGCATGATCTCAATGTCGTCAACCACCATAATCATGAAATCGCTCGACGACCTTGGATTGCGACAAAAGAAATTCGCTTCCCTCGTGTTGGCGGTGCTAATAATTGAAGACCTTTTTGCGGTATTGATGCTCGTGCTCCTCTCTTCAATGGCAATGGGCGACATAAAAGGGATAGAACTGCTTTATTCTATCGGCAAACTGGTTTTCTTCCTCATAATATGGTTCCTTGTAGGTGTATATGTAATACCCACTTTCCTCACGAAGATGCGCAATTATCTCAATGATGAGACGCTTCTCGTGGTGGCGATGGGACTTTGCTTCTCCATGGCTGTATTCAGCGTAATCTGCGGGTTCTCCCTGGAACTTGGGGCTTTCGTTATGGGATCCATCCTCGCCGGAACAGTAATGGCGGAAAGGATGGAAAGGGTGATAGGTCCGGTAAAGAACCTTTTCGGATCAGTCTTCTTCATCTCCGTGGGAATGATGGTGGACCCTCACGTGTTGGGTCAATATTGGTGGGAAATCCTGATACTCGCAGCCGTCGTAATTGTGGGAATGATAATCTTCGGCACACTCGGAATGCTTGTGACCGGTCAGAATCTCAAAGTGGCTATAGAAAGCGGATTCACCCTCACTCAAGTCGGAGAATTTTCTTTCATCATTGCGTCATTAGGCATGAGCCTCGGCGTTCTGAACCAGTCGCTGTATCCTATAATAGTGGCTGTCTCTGTGCTCACGATCTTTACCACGCCTTATTTCATCAAGATGGCAGATGGGGCATACACACATGTGGAAAGACATCTCCCCAAGGGGTTGAACTTCTTGATATCGAGATATTCAAAACAGGTTGTAGATTCCAATGAGACGAAACAGTTATGGATCGCCATAATAAAGCGCTATTTATGGAGGATACTCCTTTATTCGGTGATACTCCTTGCGGAGATATTGTTCTCCCGCAGTTTCCTGTTCCCTGTCATGGAAGAGTACATTCCCAAGTGGGGACACCTCATTGCCACGGTCATAACTATCATGGCAATGCTCCCTTTCCTCGTGGCATTAAGTTTCAGCACCACGAAACCTGATGAGAGGATGCAGCTCCACAAGTCGGCAAGTTTCTATGACGTCCCGCTTGTTGCAATGCGCATTGTACGTTACCTCCTCGCCTTGCTGTTCATTACATATTTCACAACACTCGCCTATTCTTCAATCACCGGATGGATTGTAGGAGCCGGATGCTTTATACTCATAATGATTTTTGCATCCACAAAACTCATGCAGCGATACAACCGGATGGAAGAGAGGTTCATGAACAACCTCAACAGCCGCGAAAACACCCGTCTCGGCACCAATAACAATCTGGTTGACGATATGCATCAGGCCTATATACAGGTAGGACAATGCTCTCCATTCGTGGGTGACAAGATAAAGGATTCCCGATTACGGGATGATTACGGAGTGAGCATATCAAGTATACAGCGTGGTGACGACTATATGCCGCTGCCCTCTCCTATGGCCCGAATATTCCCCGGAGACATACTCGGAGTGATCGGCAGCGATGACCAACTGAAGAAACTTAATGAGGATATCGAAGCCTCGGAACATGCCTGCAGTGCGGTTAAAGTGACTCAACACAAGGTGGAATTAAAGAGCATCAGGCTTACCGAACATTCCCCCATTGTGGGAATGCCATTAGGTCAGACAAACATCCAGAAAGATTACTATTCGATGATCGTGAAAGTTCAACGCGAAGAAGACGAATTTATCCAGCCCGAAGCGGACATGGTGCTTCAAGCAGGCGATGCCATCTGGGTAGTAGGCGATCCCTCCTATTTCGACAAGATGAGGTGATGTTAGGCTTTAGGTGTTAGGCTTTAGGCTTTAGAAAATATCCGCCCCTACCTGTTTAATCCCAACCTAACACCTAAAGCCTCAAACCTAAAGCCTCAAAATAAAACTTCGCATCAAACAACCTAATGCCTAAAGCCTAACACCTAAAGCCTTAAGCTAAAATTGCCTCGGATAGATCACGAGAAGGTTGTGACGCATGAAATGGCGACCGAGAAATACTGGCAAGCTTTCCAAGTCAGAACTATAGGAGATGGAGCCTTTACGCGCCGAAACCACAACCAGCAGGTCATCTTCCTCCACTTTTGAAGAAAGCAGGATGAAGTCATCCCAAGTGTCCATCATCCTGTAATCATGGCGCACTTCAAAACCACCATCGTTTATGACATTACGGATAAACTCCGCTGTTGCCGGATAAGAAATAAACACGAGACGAGCCGCCACCTGCGCACCGAGATTAGCCACACGCATTACCCACAACTGGAAACCTGTCTCATATTCGGCTTTCTCCGGAACGACAATAACAATCCGGTTTATTGTGTCTACAGGAATAAAACACCGCGACATCAGAATCATCTTGTTAGTGGATTTGAGCAATTGCTCAATCATGGCTCCATAGAAAGTATCGACCAAATTTGATTTACGGTGAAGTCCGATCACCATCTCCGTAGCTCGTTCCTCATGCCCGACATTAGTAAGTCCTGACACCACATTGAGGTCAAACCTTTCAATCGTCTTTATTTCCACATCCATGCCGTCGGCAACAGATACGGCACTCTGCAACGCATTGCGTCCCATCTGCGCAATTTTCGAATCGTCGTTACTGCGCACGAAAAGCGCCGTGATGTGGTTCTTATTCTCGGGTGCCCTCATAAAAAGCGCAAGCCTCATAATACCTTCTGAAGTGACAGGATTAGCGACAGCCACAACCTGACGTGCATATTCTCCGGGAGCCAGTTCATCATGACTCAACTCTTCAGCCGTGATACGCATACGGATCTGTTTACCTGCTTTCTCCGTGATAACAGTGGAGACTATGCAGCATATAAGAATCATGACTACCGCTCCATTCATTATGTCTTCCGTAAGGAGTCCGTATTGGAAACCGATCATCGTTGCGGCGATCGTAGCCGCAGCTTTACCGGAAGTAAGCCCGAACATCAGTCGACGGTCGGCACCGTCAAGTCCGAACAGCTTAGCAGCCGCAAATGCGGCTATCCACTTGGTGAATAGCGCCACGCCGGTCATATTCAGCGCAATCCATGCCACTCCCCATCCCTTAAAGATAACCCCTACATTTATAAGCATACCCACCCCGATAAGGAAATACGGAATAAAAATGGCATTGCCTACAAATTTTATATTCTTCATCAGACCCGAACGTCCGGGAATCATGGGATTCAAGACCAGGCCGGCATAGAAAGCCCCTAATATAGCTTCAAGTCCTATCAGTTGTGCCAAGAGCGATGCTACAAATACAAGGGCGAGAATGAAGATATATTGAGTGATAGGATCATTGTTATGACCGAACACCCGCCGCGTAAGCCACGGGAAAGAATACCCGACCACGAGCATATACAGAACCATCAGTATGCCAAGCTTCCACAGCTCGCCCATATCGAACCCGCCATTGACCTTGACAGACACAACCTGAGCCAAGGTAAGCAACGAAAGCAATACAGCAACAATGGTTCCAAAAACTGCAATCACTGCCGCCGATGCATTAGACAATCCGAACTTACTGACCACCGGATAGGAAATAAGCGTATGGGAAGCATACATGGAGGCTATGAGCACAGACGTGGTCCAGCTGACCCCGAAAGCACTGTGAGAACCGATTATACCTGCCGCCAAAGGAAGCACAAAAGACAACAATCCGAAGATCAATCCTTTTTTTGATGATTTCCGGAGATGGAACATGTCTATCTCCACTGCCGCAAGAAACATTATATAGAGGATACCGACTTCTCCGAAAATCTTGAAACTTGTGTCCCGTTCAAGGATATTAAACCCATAGGGACCAATCACAATACCGGCAATTATCATCCCCACTATTGATGGAACCTTCAAGGGTCTGAACAACAGCGGTCCAAGAAGAATCACCACAAGCACAACCAAAAATATAGCCACAGGCTGCTGTAACGGGAATGATATCATGTTTTTATTAGTTATGTACCTGGAATATTTTCCGGGCGTTAGCATCTGTAATCCGTTCTGTCTCTTCCGGAGTCAACCCCAAGGTAGCGGCAACGCAATCGCGTATCAATGGAATATACGAACTTTCATTGCGGGTGCCCCGGTGGGGAGTAGGCGCGAGATAAGGAGCGTCAGTTTCAAGCACAATCCTTTCGATACCGATTTCAGGCAACGCTTCGCGCAGAGGTTTGGCATTCTTGAATGAAACTACACCGTTTATGCCAAAATAAGGATCACACACTTCCCTTATTTTCCTCACATCTTCTATGCCGGATGTAAAGCTATGAAAAATAAGCTGCGGCAGTTGACCCTCCATTCCCTTAATCACCTCTAATGTTTCCTTCACCCCATCGCGACAATGGATAATAACCGGAAGGTCATTATCCTGTGCCCATTTAAGCTGACACGCGAATGCCGACTTCTGATCTTCAATATTGGATGAATCCCAATGCAGGTCAATGCCCACTTCTCCAATAGCGGAAAATCCTCCGGCTGCAAGATGCCTCTCCATGCCCGAAAGCACTTCCCGCCAATCGTTTCCGACTTCTGTAGGATGCAGCCCGAGGGCAACCTTGGTATTATCCGGAAATTTCCGGTGAAGCTCCATCATTGCGTCATGAGATTCGGGACATACCCCCGGAAAGACCATCAGCGTGACTCCGGATGCAATAGCCCTCTCCACTGCTGCGGATTCTTCGCCGGCAAAAGCATCCATGTATAGATGAGTATGAGTATCTGTCATTTCTTACGCCCTGTAAGTTTATCAAGAAGTTTCTTGTATTGTTCTTTATTATCTTCGCTGATATTAACTTTCTTAAGCGCCGCAAGAGCCTTGGAACTATAATGGGCGATCTCTTTGCGACACAACTCTGATATACCCATCTTTTCATAAAGTCTGGTCACCACTTTTATTTTGGTGTCTCCAGCCGGAAGCTTTATTGCCTCACGGAGTGCAAGCCCTTCCGCGCCATTATCGGCAAGGGCACTGAGCATCAAGAAAGATTTCTTGTTGTTATTGATATCCCCTCCGATAGGTTTTCCGAAAGTGGTGGAATCACCGAACACATCCAGCCAGTCATCCTGAATCTGGAAAGCCACGCCAAGCATCATTCCATATTCATACATCCGCGCCGCGTCTTCATCTGCAGCACCGCCGATCACGGCGCCGATCATTGCGGAAGCACCGATCAAGGCTCCGGTCTTATCCATGATCATGCGGATATAATCATCGATTGTCTCGTCATCACGGGTCTCAAAATCCATATCAAGACACTGCCCTTCATACACCCTTACAGCCATTGCATTGAATGCGTCAAGCACTTTACGCAAATCTTTGTCGGGAACGTCAGAAATAAGCTGAGTTGCAAGTGTAAGCATCGTATCGCCGGAAAGTATCGCCGTATTCACATCCCACTTGGCATGAACCGACGGTCTGCCGCGACGAGTATCCGAATTGTCCATCACGTCATCATGAAGCAACGTGAAATTATGATACATCTCGATACCTACCGCTGGACGGAAAGCAGCCTCGGCATTGTCACCGAAAGCATCTGCCGTCATCAGCATCAACGCAGGGCGAAGTCTTTTTCCACCTGCAGAAAGAGCGTAAGATATAGGTTCGTAGAGAGAAGCAAGAACGCCACCGGGAAGTTCCAGTTCACGCAATGATTTCTCTACTAAAGCTGAATATTCAGAAAAAGTTTTCATTATTCGTAATTGATAAATTTATCGTATATTGCTTTAGGCATATCCTTCCCCTTGTCTGCTTCAAGAACAGTCTTGAAACCAATTAGGAATCTTTCATATGTAGTGCTGTCGCCGCCACACGCAGTCTTAAAAGCCTTGAGTTCCTTCTCTACATCCCCTACAGATAGATTCTTTTCACGTATCGACTGCATATATTCCAACCCTAATTGCAAACCCAGTCCCTGAGGGTCGACAACACCCGCCATGGCATACATGCGCATCTTGTCGGCAAGAGGGAGGGAAGCTACAAAACTGTCATATTCATCGCCAAAGCTATCAAGATCCTTGCCGTTATACTTCTCATATGCATAGCTCGTTGCAATACCAAGACTTTCGATACGCACACCCTCAATCTGACCGAGAGCGGCACGACAAATAAAACGGGCTACAGAATCCGGAGTCGTGTTTTTCATTACATAAGACACACGTGCCGTATCTGCAAGCTCGTTAAAATTAGCCGGGAAACCTCCGCCGGTGTCTTCTTTGCCTCCCTTGCAGCCTGAGAGGGAGACAATCGTTAAAAAAGCGACAATCAAAAAATACCTTGTCATAATACTTAAATTTAACGCAAAAGTAATAAAAAAACAGCAAAAAATTATGTCATTTCAGAGAAAAGCATTAACTTCGCGCTGTGATTTCAAAAAATCATTTGAATTAAGATTTAGAACGAATCAATTCAATACATAATTTAATGGAGTGATGCTCGAGTGGCTGAAGAGGCACGCCTGGAAAGCGTGTATACGCCAAAAGCGTATCGCGAGTTCGAATCTCGCTCACTCCGCAAAATTAACTGAAATCCCGCAAGCAGATTTGCTTGCGGGATTTTTTGACATAAATATAAATACAGACAAAACAACACTATTAGCTTCAAGTGAGGATAACGATTTAACGAAAATAACTAAAATAAAGGAATCATGTCTGAAAAAAGAGAAATTAAGACTGATAGAGAAATTAAATCAGGGACTTGGAATCTCGCTCCTTTATTTTAGAAACCTTTCCAATTGTCTTTCCAATAACGGTTGTTGAGCTCGTCCCACCGCAGGATCGTGGCACCAAAAAAGTCGCGCGTATAATCGGTCAGCAATGCCGAAGCCTCCTCTACATTCCCTTTCGCCATAAGGTCACAATATAGCTTCTCTATCATGGGCATTTCCCTCATCCCCTTTTTAAGGAAACAATCACGTGCCGGCTCCATAGTTTTTCGAGCTTCTCCCCAACGGACAGTAGCCATGCGGTTAGGTTCACGGAAATGCTGTAACGCGGCATCCTGCCTTGGTCTATGCTGACCGCACACTTTCAGCATCTCCGGGACATCGGTGACTCCTGCGAAAACAGGAAAGCGGGGTGACTGCCCCGGATTGTCAAGACATATCCAAGCAACTCCGCCAACGGCATCGGGCAACCAGTCTCGGCATTGAATTATAGTGGAATATGCACACCACGACACGCTGACAGTGCGGATATTATGCATCGTGCTGTCGCCCATTGCTTCATACACGGCAATCTCGTCGGGACGCATCCACGGATTAGCAAAATCGCTTACTACCGAATCCGGCACCTCTACTCCTGCGCCCTCTTTCTTAACCTTGTTCTTCACTTTAAGACGGCCACTCAGATTCAGATCCGTACCTTCATAATAAGAACCCAGCAATCGTGCCACATCTTCCACAGAAACCTTCTTTTCGGGTTTAACGCTAAGAGGAAGTTCCGGCATATCGTCAGTAAATCCGGCATTAGGTGCGAGTTGCTGCATTATGAATAGTTCCCTGACACTATAGTTCTTGGGTTCGTTGAAATAATTGCCACCGCTATATGCCTTCCAGAAGGAAAATTCTTCTTTCCCATCCCAGAGACCTAACTTTTTAGCAACATCCTTCACATTGTCAGAAGCCATATAGTTGTCAGGATCATTAAAATTGATCTTACCGATACGGCTTACATTGGCGGAGACAGCAACGTGATCATCCGGTATGCGCACAGCAGCCCACACTCCCCCCTTTTTCTTTTTACCCTCCCCTTGAACCTCAAAGATCCATACTTCTTTAGGATCTGCAATCGTCAGACACTCACCGGAATCACCATATCCATATTTCTTTATGAGTTCACCCATCAGTTTTATTGCATCACGCGCTGTTGAGCACCTTTCGAGTGCAATCCTCTGCAATTCTTCAATCATGAACATGCCTTCGGGATTACGTAGGGTGTCACGGCCGGAATAGGTAGTTTCACCCATCGCGAGCTGGCGCTCGTTCAGACACGGATAGGCAGTGTCAAGGAAGCGATAGGTATGACGCGCTTGCGGGATGCTGCCACGCTCTTTCATACCGTCCATACTGCCGGGATATTCAGTATGCATCCTACCTTCATAGACACTCACTAACGTGTCTCGGGGATAGTCTTTAGGAGCAACCGACTGCATCCATGTGCGATACCATGAATCACAGGTGTGACTCGTTATAACGGAGCCGTCTGCCGAAGCGCTCTTGCCTACCATTATACTCGTACATGCATCTTTTTCACTTTGTCCGCAAACTGCGAAACACGACAAAGCCAATATTGATAAAGCCAATAGATTTTTAATGTTCATAAAGCCGAGGTTACTATTTAGAAACTGTTTAAGAAGCTGTTTAAAAATTACAAACGATATGCATACAATTCAGCGAGAGCAAGATACAGGTCGCGTCTCGTCTGCATCAGTTTCTCATAAGAATTGAAATAGAACTCAAGTTCAAGAAGATAATCGAGTAATGACAATTCTCCCCCTTTGAATGATTTATACAAGAGGTCGTCATTACTATTCCGCGAAAATACTGTTTCATATCGGGAAATATTGCCTTTCAGCTCGTTAGCCTGCTCAAACAGGAAACGCAACCTGCTGTAATAGCGCATTCTCGCATCATCCATCCCCTGTTCAGCCGCCGCCACTTCAGCACGTGCATGCTTAACCCTGTTACGATTTTCCCAAAGAGGGATGCTCACGCCTATCTTCACTCCCTGATAACCTTCATCAGGGGTAAACTCACCAGCGTAGCCAACAGAAAACTTTGGAAGCCCCATTGCTTTGGAAACCCCTACCCCTTTCTTGGCAACCTCAATTTCCTGACGGAGATAACCGAAAGCCGGATTAGCCGCTTCCGCCTCCATTGCCCATTGATTAAAATCCGAAGGCATATGAATCAAAGAAGTGTATGCCGTGTCATTGATTTCTATTGGATTGCCTCCATTAAGTAATGTCAGCTGCGATATAAGATGCTTCCTGTCGAGATTCACTGATTTCAGATCATTCTCAATATTCGTAAGGTTGAGTGCCGCCTTATTATATTCAATCTGAGTGGCATCGCCCGCTTTCAGTTTCTTGGCATATGCCTCTTCTATACCTTTAGCGTTTTCCAACTGACGCGAATAAAGTGCTGCCAATGCATTGTTATAAACCAATTCAATGCAATACTGCTCTGCCGTGAGAAGCAGGTCCATACGCTGTGACTTCAACTGCCAGTCTGCCGACAAGTCCTGTGCATCGGCAAGTTTCCCTTTCTTGGAATAGAGGGTAGGAAAATCGAAACTCTGACTAATGCCTATATCTTTTCTTGCCCCTCCATAAATACCGGGAAGATAGCCGAGTTCAACTTCAGGATTTTCAGGAGCCAGACCGGTACGGTTACCGATCTTCTGCGCTTCGGCGCGGCGTGAATAGGTAGCCAATGTGGTGCTATTGCGCTCTATCTCTTTGAGGACCATAGCAAACTGCCCGTTCCCTCCGACCTGTGCAGATAGCGGCAAACCGATAAATATGAACACAAGCATTAACATACCGGATAATCCATATTCAACCCTTTTCACCCTAATATATCTCCTTATATCAATTCTTTTCATTTTTCTTCATTTTTCTTTCCACAAACCATTTATAAACAATAGGCATCACATAGATATTGAGCAAAGTAGATGTAAGCAATCCACCAAGCACAACCACAGCCATGGGACTCTGAATCTCATTGCCCGATTTATCTCCGTTGAATACCAACGGAATCAGGGCAAGAGCCGATGTCAATGCCGTCATAAGGATAGGGTTCAACCTGTCGATAGAACCATGCAAAACGGTTTCATTAATTGTCTTTCCTTCCTTTATCAGTCTTTGATATTTGGAAATCAACAATATACCGTTACGTGTTGCTATACCGAAGAGGGTAATAAATCCTATTATCACCGGAATGCTTACCACTCCAGATGTAAAATAGACAGCCAAAACACCTCCTACAAGTGCAAAAGGCAGGTTAAGCAACACTATTGCCGCAAGAGAAACATTCTTAAATTCGCTATAAAGCAACAGGAAGATCACCATCAAAGCAAACACGGTAGTGAAAAAGAGCGTGCGTGACGCATTCTTCGCGCTCTCGAACTGTCCTCCGTATTCAATCCGGTATCCTTCGGGCAACTTGATGTTAGCATCCACAGCCTTGCGTATGTCTTCCACAACACTCACGACATCCCGCCCCGAGACATTAGCGGAAACGACCAATTTTCTCTGCACGTTCTCGCGGGATATTGAATTTGGACCTCCGGCTGAAACAATATCCGCGACCTCCTCCAATGGCACCTTCCTGCCATTGCCGGTATCTATCAATGCCTTCTTGACACCCTCTATATCTTCAGTATAATTCTTGTCAAGGCGAAGCACTATATCAAATTTGCGCTGCCCTTCATACATGTCTCCTATCTTATCTCCAGAAAAAGCCCGCTCCACGAACTTATGAAACTCATCCATCGTGATTCCATATTTCGCCAAAGCATCACGATTCGCACGGATCTGCAACTGGGGCGTCTCCACTTGCTGCTCTACACTGACATCAACTGCTCCGGGAATCTCGTCAATATATCCTTTGATGCTATTGCCGATCATATACATCCGGCTCAGATCCGTGCCGAAAATCTTAATAGCTATACTCGCACGCGTTCCCGTAAGCATATGGTCAATACGGTGCCCCAGCGGCTGACCGATGGTGGCAGCGATTCCTGGAATCTTGGCAAGACGACTCCGCATATCATCAAAAACCTCATCACGGCTGCGGTCTTTCAGATTAAACTGCACATCAATCTCCGCCCCGTTTGTGGCTTGGGAATGCTCGTCGAGTTCTCCCCGCCCGGTGCGGCGCGCAGTGGCGGTAACTTCGGGCACCTCAAGCAACGCTTCCTCCATCATCTTCCCGAGTTTATCATTGACTTCAAGCGACACTCCCGGTTTTGCAACAGCCGAAATGGTAGCTGAACCCTCGTTGAAATCCGGCAAGAAGCTACTTCCCATGGTCATAAAAAGACCGATAGTGACAACAAAAACAACAACGGTACCTATAGCTACAGACTTGCCATGAGCCAACACCCAGCCAAGAGATTTAAAATAAGCTGACGACAGCTTTCTTGACACCCAGCTCTCTTTCTCGTTTTTCGAAAGATACCTGTCTCCGGAAAGCATCATGCGGCAAAGCAACGGAGTCACGGTCATTGCCACTATCAAAGACATGAACAGCGCCACGATATATGCGATTCCAAGCGGCTTGAGCATCCTGCCCTCCATTCCGGTAAGGAAGAACAGCGGGATGAAGGCAACCATGATAATGAATGTTGCATTCAATATAGACGACCGGATTTCTTTCGACGCCTCGTAGACCACTTTCATCACAGGAAGACGATCCTCCTTAGGCAAGGCATGATTCATCCTAAGCCGTTTATAGACATTCTCCACATCTATGATCGCGTCGTCAACAAGCGAGCCGATGGCTATGCACATTCCTCCTAGTGTCATGGTGTTGATGTTCATCCCCATCAAATAAAGGATTATACAGCTTCCAAGCAGCGACAATGGTATCGCTATAACCGATATAAGGGTTGTTCTCACACTCGCGAGAAAGACAAAAAGGATAAGCACCGCGAAAATTGCGCCTTCGATAAGCGAACGACCCACATTATTCACTGAAGCCTCTATAAAATCAGCCTGACGGAATATTTTGGTATCCATCCTCACGTCTGACGGAAGTGACTTCTTGATTGCCTCAAGGTTCTCCTCAATCTGCTCTGTAACTTCAAGGGTATTGATATTGGGTTGCTTGGACACGGACAGAATGACTGCCGGCTTACCGTTTTGCGAAGCATTACCCATCCTGACAGCGGCTCCGGTCTTAACTTCGGCAACATCTGAAAGAACCACAGGTTTGCCGTTGCGGGTTTTCACAAGAGTGCTTCCAAGGGTTTCAAGATCAGTGGTGCGTCCCATTCCTCGCAAGGCATACTCGTTACCATAATCTCGGATCACCCCTCCCACAGAATTGACACTGAAATATTTGCCCACCTCTTCAAGCTCCGACATGGTCACTCCGTAGAAATCCATCTTCTGAGGATCGGCAAGGATCTGGTATTGCTTCAGTTCTCCTCCGATATTGGTTACCTGCGACACACCGCCCGTGGCGAGAATAGCTGGTTTTATAACCCAGTCGGCGAGCGTGCGCAGCTCCATCATTGATGTTGTGTCGGCTTGAAGTCCGATAAAAAGGATCTCTCCCATCACGCTCGACTGGGGGGCAAGAGTAGGGGTGATACCTTCCGGCAACGATTCGCCGAGAGCCACCATCTTCTCCGACACGATCTGTCGAGCCTTGAATATATCTGTGCCCCAGTCAAATTCCACCCATACAAAAGAGTTACCCTGCAATGATGCAGAACGGACACGACGCACATCTGTGGCACCGTTAACTGCCGTTTCTATAGGGAAGGTAACAAGCCTCTCAACCTCTTCCGACGCCATGCCGTGAGCATCTGTCATTATCACGACCGTAGGTGCGGTGAGGTCAGGAAAGACATCAACATCCATCTTCTTTGTGGAATAGACACCGCCGACAATCACCAGAAGTGCCGCCAACAGGATCATCAGCCTGTTGCGCAAAGAAAAATCAATAATCTTATTTATGAAATTCATAATTCGAATCCTCTATATTAATGCACATGTCCTGCATGGGCGTCAAGTTTACCCGATGCCTGCGCAAGCTTTACCAACACGGCGCCTTTGCCAACTATCCTCTCCCCTGCCTTCACACCGGAAAGCACTTCTGTCCTGACCCCGTTGCTTTGACCGGGCTTGACCTCCCTCTTTTCAAAAAATTCGGGCGTAAGCTGCACGAACACAAAATAATTACCCATCTCTTCCACTATCGCGGAATTGGGAACCGTCAGCACCTGTTCTCCCCCGGATGTTGTAATAAACATCTCTACGAAAGCTCCGGGAAGGAGATCCACCGTATTATCCACCTGAAACACAACCGGAATCAACGGATTATCTATATCTACGCTCTTCCCGTAGCTCAACAAAGATCCGTTAAGTTCTTTCATTGAATACACTCGCCCATCTGCCGATGTCTTGAAATTAGTGGAAACGATGTTTCTCAAATTATGAAATTTGCTCGGCTGTAATTCAGCCTTGATATATAGGTTCTTATTTTGTGCTACTGCCATTACCGGGCTTCCTGCTTCTACATATTCGCCATTGCGTACATATACTTTCTTTATAAATCCCGCGATAGGACTTCCGGCACTGTGATGTCCGAAAGCAAAATTTCTTCTCATGTTGCCATATGCCGCTTCGGCAGCCTCATAATCAGCCTTGGCTTTGCGAAGGTCGCTTTCTGTAACAAGCCTGTCTTTTGCCAATTCTTTCTTACGCTCATATTCACCCTTTGCAAAATTATATGCGCTTTCTGCCTCCCTATATCGCACACCCATATTGTTATCTGCCAATCCTTCACTGTCGATACTGAAAAGTGTCTGCCCGGCATTCACGGCTTTTCCTTCGGTAAGGTCTGCTCCTGATATACGCACAGCACCAGATGCTTTAGCAACTATGATCCGTTCATCACCCTGTGAAGGTTCAACCTGCGCCATGGTGCGTATCACTTCACCGAAAGGTTCACTGACCACCTCCTCGGTAGAAAAATCCACATTCCAACTCTGTTCTTTAGGAAACGACACTCCGTTACTGCTTTTTGCAGCCAATTCCGCTGCCTTGTGATGAGCTTCATGCTCATCTGAATAAACAGTAATGTCAGGTATGGATATACTATAACTCTTGTCTTCAGACCGGATCTCGAAAGAAATGACTCCCGTCCCCGCCTTTTTCGGTGTAATTTCGAAAGAATAGATACCCGGATGAGTCGGTTTGTCAAGAGTCACGCTCTGAACATCCTTGCCGATGGCAAGTTTCATAGTGACTTTACCACCGGCGAGTGGTTTAAAATCCTCCAGACGGGTAAAATGAGCAAGAATGTCGCAATCCTGCCCAACAACAAAAGGAGTTGCCTCTGCAAACACCTCAAGATCATCGCCATACGATGTCAGCTGCAGGGTTTCGTTATGAGAATGACCATCATGTTCGCTCTTATGATCATGACCTTCGTCACCATGATTATGATTGCCGCCACAACCGGCAGACCCGATAATAAATGCCGCACTTATAAATGCCACAGACGCCATATAAGCCACATTACTTATTTTTCCTTTCATTGCTATGATTATTTTCGTAATTTTGCGATGCCAAATTTACATCAAATCAATTGCACATCATGTGCAATAAGAATCATAATTCAACATTTGCTTATGATCAAGAATTTATTATTCGATATGGGTGGAGTCATATTCCTCCAGAATACGGAACAGGCTTTCAAACGTTTCGCTTCGCAAGGCATCGACACCGATATATACATGGGAGCGCATGGACAGAAAGGGATATTCCTTGATCTGGAAGAAGGGAAAATAGATAAGGAGGGCTTCCGCCAAGGGATGAGCGAGATAGTCGGTCATGACGTATCAATGCAGGATGCGGCATATTGCTGGCAAGGATTTTTCGGTGGCGTTCCGGTGGAGCGGCTTCATGCCCTATTAGAATTGAAGGAGGAATATTATCTCGGATTACTCTCCAACACAAATCCATTCATGATGGAACTTACTGACAGTCCGGATTTCAGTGATGATCGCCGTCCGATCTCCGATTACTTCCACTCTATGTTTCTCAGTTATGAAATGCAGGCATATAAACCTGACGAAAAGATTTTCCGTATGGCATTAGAACGCGACGGCATGCTTGCCGACGAAACCCTTTTCATCGACGATGCCATAAAGAACATAGAAGGAGCCCGCAAACTTGGCATTCACGGACTCCATGTTCCAACCAACGCCGACTGGCGGCAATTGGTATGTGAGATGTTAGGCTTTGGCCTCACTCTTCCGCACACCTCGCAATAGGTGCACTCATCGGTGAAGAATAGCTCCGGGCATAGTATTCACGCAGCTGTTTCTTAAGCTTCTTCACAACCGATGCATATGCAGGATCGTTGGCGAGATTGCGGCTCTCTTCCGGATCTTTCTGATAATCGAAAAGCTGGTAACCTATAACTTTCCCTTCATCAAAGGGCTGATAAGTCTTGAATCCCTTGGTCCATTCAACCAACCGGTAACGTGGATCGCGGATCGCATATCCGTGGATATCGTCTTCAAGCTCTTTCGCCTTCCCTTTAAGGTCCGTATCGGTTGATATGGTATAATTCTCCGTGGTTGTCCGGCTATACTGGCTCATGGCGTAATCCTTGATCTTCGCCTTGGGGTTCTTGAGCACAGGGACAAGGCTCTTGCCGTCAAGCTGCTGAGGATGGGGAGTCTTTGTCAGCTCACACACTGTCGGAAAAATGTCAAGAAACTCCACCATCGAACTTGATTTAGACCCTTTCTTCATGCCTGGTGCAGACACAATCAGGGGCACATGAGTGGCATTCTCGAAATTCGTCATCTTGTTCCATAACCCGTGATCACCGAGATGGTAACCATGATCACCATATAGGATCACTATCGTGTTTTCTGCAAGACCTTCCTTTTCCAAAGCGTCAAGGAGCTTCCCTACTTGCGCGTCCGTATATGAAATACACGCATAATATGCATGCAGGAGACGCTTCTGCGTTTCATTGTCAAGATGTTTTGTGTCCACATAACTCTCAAACGGCGGTATATCGGAATACCCTTTGACTTCCAAAGAATTGTGATAGGCATATTCCACATCGTCAGTTGCCATGTCTTGAAACTGCGCTACAGGCATGTCTTCCCGTTCATACATGTCCCAATATTTTTTTGGAGCGCAAAACGGAAGATGTGGCTTCTTGAAACCGACTCCCAAGAAAAATGGCTTGTCTCCCTTTTTCAATTTGTGAAGCGTCTTCACCGCTTCCTCGGCAATTATGCCGTCTTGATAACCATTATCGGGCACATCGGCACATTCCGTAGCAACCCTGCCGTTAGCAAGTGCATAAGTGGCTCCCGGCGTTTTCACATAAGGAAGGCTCCAGGAGATAGGATCATCCTTAACCTCCTTATCACGAAGTGGATGATAGACTTTACCTACTCCAACGGTCTCATATCCATTCTCCTTTAGAGCCTGGGGCATCGTAACGATATCAGGATTGTTCTTACGGAACGAGCCCATAAGCCACCACACCCCGGTGTGATCAGGATTCAGACCCGTCATCAGTGAACTCCTTGTTGGTCCGCTAAGAGCGACCTGGCAATAGGCGTTGTTGAATGTGGTTCCACGGGATGCAAGCCTATCCATCGCCGGTGTTTTCGCAATAGGGTCTCCGTATGGACCGATCCATGGTTTCATATCGTCAATAGCTATGAGCAACACATTAGGGCGATTATCCGTTTTTTTGTTTTCTGTTGGCTTTGCAGATGCAACCGCAGGCATCAAGGCGATAGCGTTGACGCCACAAAACAAAAAGTTTAAAGTTTTTCCGTAAATCATGAGTAGGTTTTAAAGTTTTTGCTAATTTTGCACAAAGATACATTTTTCTTCAAAATAAAACAAAAATCATAATAAAATCAACCGTGATGAAACTTAAATCTATTATTTCGACAATAGTTCTCTTTTTTTCACTACCGGTCTGCGCTCAGACTCTCGACACCAAAGCTCTTGAAAAGTTCTCACCAGCTGTGCAGCGAGATGTTTTTGAAGTGAGCATGCATGCCAAACTTACAGGAGAACAACAGGTGAAACTCGCCAAGGCTTTACAGAAAGAGAATCAAAAATTCCTTGACATTGTCAAAGAAAACGAAGGCGTACTGACCGTAAAGGGACGCAATCAGCTTGCCAAAATGCACGACAACACTCTTGTATCCATCCTATCTGAAGATCAGTTACAGCAATATTATCGTGGAATATTCAACGCAGAAGCGGATGCCGAAGGGAACGCCATAGCAAACGCTTTCCAAAAGAAATATGACCTTACTGACCAAAATTGGAAATTCATCCGCGTGGCATGTTACAAGATAGCCCTCGATTCTCGTGTAATCAAGAAAATGATGGCAGACCAACCCAAGAAAGCACAGAAAAAAATAGCCGAACTTCGCCAAACACAACTAAAGTCAATCGAGGAAAAGGGCGGCATCTCCATCAACCCTGACAACCTGACACTGACCTACACCCGCGAATTCAACCCGAATACACTTCATAGGGAATAATAAAGAGGCTTTAGGCTTTAGGTTTTAGGCTTTAGATATTAGGTATCAGGCTTTAGAAATATCACAAGATGTTAGAAACATCATAACAGAGTTGTTTCCGAATGGCACTTTGTGCCGATATTAGTTTGTAGCAATATAAATTTGTAGCAATAGTAGAGAGCCGGAACCTGCATAATGCAGATTCCTGCTCTTATTTTCATTTCCGGAATCAAAGTCACCCCAGATTCCCGAACCATTAATTATTAATTATTAACCATTAATTAATCCACGTTATAGTCCACGCAGGCGCGTGCCTCTATCTGAGGCTTCACGAGACCTGCAGCTGCGACATGCGCCGGATGCTTGGCATAGATTTCAACATCTGCCATAGTGGGGACAGATGCAGTAAGCACAAGATCCCAACTCTCGGCAGGATTCTCATTGATCCCCACTTCTATGCTCAACAGACAATCTATCTGCTCGGGAAGTGCCAGCAAAGCCGATTTAAACCGTTGGCAAGCATTATCCCGTTCCTCCCGGCTTCCTGAAAATTTGAATGTTACAATATGTTTAACCATACTCAGATAATCTTAAAGAGTTTTATGCAAGATGAGCAAGACTCTCGCTCACATTGTTGAAAATGCGGTCTTGCAATGATCCTCCTGAAGTCACAGGCTCGAACTTCTTACCGGTGATATGCTCATAAAGCTCGATATATCGTTTGCTTACCTCCTCACAATATTCAGGTGTCATTTCCGGAACCTGCTGCCCAGCCTTACCCATAAAACCGTTGCTGATCAACCATTGGCGCACAAACTCTTTAGAAAGCTGACGCTGCTCTTCACCTTTCTCCAAACGCTCCTCGTAACCGTCGGCATAGAAATAGCGTGAAGAATCGGGAGTATGGATCTCATCTATGAGTATGACTTTACCATCCTTAAGACCGAACTCATATTTTGTATCTACAAGTATCAGACCCTGTTTTGCCGCGATTTCCGTGCCACGTTCGAAAAGAGCAAGCGCATATTTCTCAACCTGCTCGTAAACCTCCTTCGACACAATGCCACGTTCTATGATCTCTTCACGTGAAATATTCTCGTCATGTCCGGCATCGGCTTTTGTGGTAGGAGTCAATATCGGAGATGGAAGTTTCTGATTCTCTTTCAAACCGTCAGGAAGTTTCACACCGCAAATCTCCCTTGCCCCGGCATTATAGTCACGCCATGCAGAACCGGCTATATAGCCGCGCACGATCATCTCTATTTTAAGAGGTTCACAACAGAGACCTACAGTCACCATAGGATCCGGACACGCGAGTTTCCAATTGGGAACGATATCTTTGGTAGAATCCAAGAAAAACTCGGCAATCTGGTTAAGCACCTGTCCTTTGTAAGGAATCCCCTCCGGAAGGACAACATCGAATGCGGAAATACGGTCAGTAGCAACCATGACCATGTATTTGTCTTCGATATTATACACATCGCGCACTTTACCGTGATAAACACTCTTCTGACCTTTAAACTCGAAATCGGTTTCTTTTAATACTTGCATTGGAATATGTTGTTTTCAGTTTTCGGTTTTCAGTTTTCAGTTTTCAGTTTTCAGTTTTCAGTTTTCAGCCCACCCATACTGCCCCATCACACCCTATACATCCCCATATCTCCCCATATCTCCCCATATCTCCCGCAAAATTATTTATAATTCGCAAAAACTCCAAGCAATCCGCAATTTTATGTATATTTTTTTGTAACTTAGCTCTATGAAGCATATAGATGACGATGATTTCGGTTTCGACATAGCATCCGAACCGGAAGCCGCGATGCAGATAAACCGCGAACTTGACCTTGCCAGACGTATTGTTGAAGAAACAGGTGCCAACCTTTTCCTGACCGGCAAGGCTGGTACTGGGAAGACAACTTTCCTGAAACGTTTACGCGAAGCATCCCGTAAACGCATGGTAGTCCTTGCCCCGACAGGTGTCGCCGCCATCAATGCCGGAGGAATGACACTTCACTCCTTCTTTCAACTTCCATTCTCCCCTTTCGTGCCGGGACGTGGTTTTATCGGCGAGGAGCAACGGTTCTATCGCATGAGCAAGGAAAAAAGACGGCTTATTGCAAGTCTCGACCTGATAGTGATAGATGAGATATCGATGGTACGCCCGGACACCCTTGACGGTATAGACCGCTTATTGAGACGGATGCGCGGCATAGACCGTCCCTTCGGTGGCTTGCAGTTACTGCTGATCGGAGATCTTCGACAGCTCGCCCCTGTGGTGCGACAGGATGAATGGGAAGTGCTCCGAGATTTCTATCAGTCTCCATACTTCTTTGAGAGTCAAAGTCTGCGGGAAGCAGGATTCCTCACCGTCGAACTGAAAACAATCTACCGCCAGCAAGATCCCGAATTTATCTCATTGCTTAATGCCGTGCGCGATGGCAAGGCAGACAGCGAGGTGCTCGATAGCCTCAACCGAATGTGCCGCCCCGAGGAACCTGGCGAACAAGACATGACAATACGCCTTACCACCCATAACCGGATAGCTGACGAGACCAACACCCGGCATCTTGCCATGCTCACAGGAGACCCAACGGTGTTTGATGCGCAAATAAAAGGGAAGTTCCCCGAATACTCTTACCCTGCCGATGAGCACCTTACGCTAAAAATAGGGGCAAGGGTAATGTTCATTAAGAATGACACCGGCATCGAACGCCGCTATTACAACGGGCTCATTGGCACAGTCACCGGCTTGAGTGAAAACACGGTCTACGTCCTCCCCGATGACGAAGATTTCGATGCAATAGAGGTCGGATATACAGAATGGGAGAATATAAGCTATCGTGTTGATGAGCAATCCAAAGAAATAACCCAACATACAGATGGTGTTTTCGCACAGATTCCACTGCGCCTTGCATGGGCAATAACCATCCACAAAAGTCAAGGACTCACTTTCGACCGGGCTGTGATAGATGCCCAACAGTCGTTCGCTCCCGGACAACTGTATGTGGCGCTCAGTCGCTGCCGCTCTTTGAAAGGAATGCGGCTTGAGTCCCGCCTCTCCTCCCACGCAGTAATCATTGATCAGGATGTAAACTTATTCATAGAAAATTCCCGCAAATCGGCACCCGATGAAAAACAGCTATCTCATTTGCGTGATGAATATTTCAGGAATCTGCTCGTAGAATTATTCAACTTTCAATCATTGGGTATAAAACTACGCGATTTCATTCGCGTGGTCACCGAATACGTAGCGCCCATATATCCCGAACTATTTGAAGCCTATAGGGAAGTCAATAAAGTGTTCTATGACAAAATAGAAAACGTAGGTAATAAGTTCATCTCGCTTTATGCCGCCAATCGCATAGATTCCGACTCAGCCACGAACAACAAAGCATTTCTGGACAAGGTCAGCAACGGATGCAGGTATTTTCTTGAACAATTGGCTCCTGTATGCAAAGTGTTAAATGACACCCCTTTGGAACTTGACAATGCCACTTATGAAAGACGTCTCCTATCCGTCACCGACCTTTTATGGTTTGAAATGAACATGAAAAAGACCATATTGAAAGGTTTGACACAAGAAGATTTCTCCCCGGCAACATACATGAAATTCAAGGCTCATGCCATGCTTGCTGACAAAGACGCAGACACAGCCAAAGCCACAAAGACAGCGAAGACACGCAAAGTTAAAGAAAAGAAAGCTCCCCGAGAAAAGAAAGAGAAAAAGCCGAAGGGATATTCACAGCGAATAACCCTGCAAATGTTCCGCGATAGCAAATCCATAGAAGAAATAGCCACAGCGCGAGACTTGGCAATAACCACTATAGCCGGTCATTTAGGAGAAATGATTCTCCTTGGCGAACTCACCCACGAAGATGTTATCCCTTCCGGAATCTTTACAATCCTTGACAAAACAGCGACAGAGCTTACAGCCGAAGGCAAACAGCCGGACTTCCTTACCCTCCGCGACCGGATAGGGGGAGCGGTCCCCGCCCACTACATCTCCCTCTACACCCGCTTCCACCACTAAAACCTCTAAAATCCTTTAAAATCCTTAAGGACTTTAAAGTCCCTAAAGTCCTTAAAGACCTTAAAGACACTAAAGACCTTAAAGACCTTAGAGTCACTAAGTCAAAATCATTTTTTAATATTTTATGAGAATGCCATGAACAACGAATTAATCCCCAATCGCGGAAACTACAAAAAGCTCTTAAGTTATCAAAAAACCGACGTAATTTACCAAATCACATATTACTTTTGTCATAAGTTTCTAAACAAGGGAGACCGCACTGTCGACCAGATGGTTCAAGCTGCGCGAAGCGGCAAACAGAACATAATCGAAGGGTGCGCTGCCTCTTCCACCTCTGCGAAAACTGAAATAAAGTTACTTAATGTAGCAAAAGCGAGTCTTAAAGAGCTACTTGAAGACTATGAGGATTATCTGAAAACACATGGCATCAATCAGTGGGAGAAAGGCAGTTTAGAATTTGAAACCATGAGAAAACTGGGAATTGAATACAACGACCCGAAATTCTTCATGCAGCTCATAGAGACACGACCAGCCGGCACGATAGCCAACATGAGCATCATATTGATAAACCAAGCTGATTATCTCCTCTTTCGCCAATTAAAAAAGCTTTCAGCAGACTTCATCACCAACGGGGGCTTCTCTGAGCGCATGAGCGCCCTGCGCAGAAAGAACCGCGGCTACTGACCAACCCATCTTCCACCCACAAAGACCCTAACCCTAAAATCCAAAAGTCTCTAATGACCCTAAGGTCACTAAAGTCTTTAAGGACCTTAAAGACCCCATTTGCAAAGCAAAAAAAGCCGACTTGATTTTTTGATTTCAAGTCGGCTTTAGTTATATGTCCGAAATAGCTGTCTTATACTTTTTGATTGTCAGACAATCTATTTTACTCATTTGTAAATACGCGTCATTCGTATAGAACGTCTCTACACCTTATTATTATTTTGTTTGTTTGAACTTAACATTATCAAGGAACCAACGATTTGCAGTAGTCAACTTCCAATCTCTTTGTTTAAGGGAGATTTTTGTATCCTTTGAAATCGTCACCGATGATAAATCAACTGTCGCATGAATCCATTTGAACGCATCATTTTGGGCGAATGTATGAGTTGGAATTTCAAACTCAGTTTCAGTTCCATTATTATCAACCAAGACATAAAGTGTCACAGGGTCAAAATTACCATTGCCCTTACGTTGAACACTCCAATCAAATTCCATAGCTACAGATTCACCCGACGGAACATCAATACTTGGGAAACATATACCTGCTTGAAATCCGGTCTTACCGAATTTAAGATAGTTCTTATTCAAATAAATACATTCACCAGCATTATCTGAATCAGGAGTCACCCGATAGAAACTGTAACCCTTGCCAAGCATTGCCTTCTCAGCCGTGATTCCATCAACAACCATTCCCTTAGCACTTATCTGTGGAGATTCAGCAGATTCATTGTTATCGCCTATTGTATCTCCTGCTGATGGCGATCCATTTCCATTTTTACCTGCAGCAGCCCATGGAGCCAGCCATTCGAAATCATCAAAGAAATATATGATCTCATTGACACCAAGGTCTTCAATTTCTGTAGGAATGATATTGACAACAGGAGATGCCATACCTGCGAAATATCCGGTTACTTTGACCTTATGACCACCAAGTTTATTGACTTCAAATCCTTGGGCTGCATCCATGAAATATGCCTTGCATGTCATTTCTCCAACAGTAATGGCTGTCCCGTCGAAGTCTCCCGTCAAAGTCACATATTGATATTTTTTTCCATTAGCATTATCCAATGTCGCAGTTATATCAACCGGTGTTTTCTCAGGAACAGAAGCAGTACCCTCATTCGTGATTTTCCCACCAATAATATAAGCCATTCTCATCCCATCAGTGAACTTTTCACCAACAACAGTTACCTTATCTCCAACAGAAACCTGATTTGGCGACTCTTTGACAAATGCATAGTCATTACCATCTGTCAAAACAAAACCTTTCTCAGTAAGAGCTGTTACAATCATATTGGTCAGACGGACAACAGTTTCATCTTCCGCAGCTTCCATAGTCTCAATCGTATAGTCAACCGGATCTCTAAATTTGTCTCCATCCTGACGAATAATAACGGAAGCAATGCTTATCAAATTACGTCCTTTAAATTTAATTACAGCCTTGCGCGGATTATCAATCGCATTTTCTCGAAAATTTTTACTTACAGAAACCTCAACTTCTGTTTGACCGGCATGACCAGAGGAGGGTGAAATGGTAACCCAATCCGGGCATTCACTGACCCAATCTGCATCCGAAGTAACCGTTATTAGCTGGGGACCTGAAGGAATAGCGTCGTATACAAGTACATCAGCGCTCGACAGAACAGCCCTTGACAAAGTAGTTTCTTCATCATTACAAGATGTGAAAACACATCCAAGTGCCGTGACCAGCGATATTAAAAATAAATTTATTGCCTTTTTCATCTTGTTTCAATTATTTATGATTTAGAAGAACCCCAGCCTGGATTTTGTTTAAGGTTCGGATTGAGTTCAATATCATCTGATGGAATCGGATATAAATAATCCCTTGCTTCGTTAAAACCTTGACGATTCTGATTTTTATGGTTGTCAAGATATCCAGAATTGCCATTAGAAAGGAAAATGTCCTTGCCTATTTCATAATACTGTGCAGAAGCTGGCCCGGATGGCTTGGCAGTACCTTGAGCATAAATATAAATGTCAGCAACACCATCTCCAGTCACGTCATAAGCACCGGGACCGGGGAAATACTGACCATACATGGGCTGGTCTATCATTTTACCACATTTCCAACGGAAAAGATCATTGAGTCGACGTCCTTCCTGAACAAGTTCAATCGTACGCTCACGTCTGATCTCCAGAATCACACCTTTATTTGCTCCAGTCACATTAAAATAACCGCTTTCAGGACTTATAGATCCATCCAGATAAGGATCAGGATTAGCATTTGCCGTAGCCATATCAAGCATACCAGTCATTCCTGCACGTTTACGCAATTCGTTGATTGTACTGTTTATATCCGCCTGAGTAAGCGTTTCAAGTTCTGCTTTTGCCTCTGCAAGATTCAATAATATTTCTGCATATCTGTATTCCGGCAAATCATTCGAACTCATATTATTCTTATCCATATTAATGCTACCCATCATTGACTCACCAACAAATTTTATAGGATGGTAACCGGTACGAGCTGTAAGAATATTGGCTGCAAGAATCTCCTTTGCGCCAATACGGTGATAATTCAAACCTCGTATTGACTGTGTCAATCGTGGGTCACGATCCTTAACCTCATCAACAAACTGCATTGTCTGCCAACCCGGGATATCAGTGAATCTTGTCCCATCTTTCATAAGATATGAACATATAAATTTTCTTGTATAACCTGGTTGTCCTTGGGTCGGAACAACCGTATGGGCATTAGCATTATGAAGTATCTGCATACCTTGATCATATTTCACGGCAAGAATGTATTCATTCTTATTAGCATCCTGAGCTGCAAACATATTCATATAGGTTTGCGAAGCATCTGATCCCGTAACAAGTGAATACTTGCCATATTGACCACTCATAAGCTTTTCAGAAGCATCAACACTCTGTTCAAGATAATATCTCCAGTCATTGCCATCAAGCGATATCTCATGATATTTGCGAAATGTGCCCTCATATAAACAGAAATTAGACTTCAAAGCGAGAGCTGCTCCTTTCGTAAGACGATATGGAGCTGATGCTTCAGCAGAAACAACAGGAAGTGCCTCTATCGCAAAATCAATGTCCTTTATCATTTCTGTCATAATCAGCTCACGTGAATCACGCGGTGCATATAATTGAGCATCATCCGACCCAAGCTGACGGTTGATCCAGGGCACATCCCCAAATCTCTTAACCTTCTCGAAATAAAAATATGCTCTGAAGAAACGAGCTACACCAGAATACTGTTTCACGGCAGCTTTGTCTGGACACCGGTCGATATATTCAAGAAGAGTATTGATCCTGCGGAGCACACCCCAACTCCAACCACCACCATTCGATGGTACAGTTCTGTATGTACCACCCTTAAGAACCGCTGATAGTTCCTGATTTATTTTTATGTCATCCTGATCAAGCAATGTTGGTTCATTCTCCATTGATTGAGACAAGAGATTATTATAAAAATAATTGCTGAACATCTGGAGATCAGTGGCTGTAGCCGAATTAAAAAATCCCTCAATGTCTACCTTATCCTTAGGTTGCAAATCTATCGCGTCTTCACACGAAGAAAGCATACCAAGACAAAGGAAAGGTATTATATATAATATTTTTTTCATTATATTTCTATATATTTATGTTTAGAATGTTACGTCAAGACCGAACATAAAGCTCTTTGACCAAGGATAGAATTTCTCATTAGAATCAGACGATTTTCTATTGATAGCACCCTCCGGATCAATATACTTGGTATTTTTCTTTAGCGGAGACCAATAACATAGATTCTCGGCAGTAAAATAAACTCTCACTTTCTCCATTAAAGCCTTGCGCGTCCATTTTTGCGGTATTGTATATCCAACTGTAAGGTTTTTGAATCTAAGATACCTCAAATTCTGAAGATACCGGTCATTAACAAACTGCAAAGTTCCACTTGTAGAGCCATATGCCATTGCTCGTGGAAAATATGCATCTGGATTATCCTCACTCCAAATCTTATCTTTAAAATCAGATGGAATGAAAGTTACATAAGGATATGAATAACATCCCCAGAAATCCATATAATG
This sequence comes from uncultured Bacteroidales bacterium, assembly GCA_949123685.1. Next base: position 42,296 of record CASBHZ010000002.1, read on the forward strand.
ACCGTCGGGATACCAATAATGATTTCCTGTTCCCTGGAAGAACGCAGACACATCAAATCCGAAATAATTAATATTAGCTCGGAAACCATATTGAAGATGCGGCAAAGAGTTACCCAGTTTCACACGATCGCCAGGATTATCAACAGTATTCTTTCCAATACCGATCACTCCGTCACCATCAAGATCAAGATACTTGACATCACCTGCTGCCCAACCGGATCCGATTCTTTTGGCAACATATGACAAATCTACGTCACTTGCATATTTCTGAGCTTCTTCATCAGTCTGGAAGATACCTCCTATACGGAAACCCCAGATTTCACCAAGCTCCATACCTTCATAATAATCTTTTGCAAAAGTTCTCTCTCTATTATCGTATTTGGTAATGGTGCTTTTATAATCAGAAATATTGAATCCGATTCCATATGAGAAATTGTGACCGAAAAGCTTTATATCATCATTCCAGTTTAGCGCAATTTCATATCCCTTAGTCCTCAAATTCGCCGTGTTCATCTGAGGTGAAGTAGCGCCATAAACGGAAGGCAAATGAATACCCTCGGTGAGCATATCTTTTGTGTCTCGTATGTAGAGGTCAATAGTCGCAGAAAGCCTATTGTTAAAGAAGCCTAAGTCAAAACCAAGATCCCATTGTTCTGTCTTTTCCCAAGTAAGGTTAGATGCTATAGGGGAACCTAATGTAGCATAAGGCGCTGCCGTAGATCCTTCTCCGAAAGAAAATTTGGTTAAAGTTCCGGATCCCATCAGACGTAAGAACGTATAGTAGTCTGACACATTCTGGTTACCAAGTGTACCGAAAGATGCACGGATTTTACCATTGCTCCACATTGGCTGGAGAGGTTCGAAAAACTTTTCTTCAGAAAAACGCCAACCAATTGACCCCGAAGGGAACCATCCCCAACGATGTCCTCGGGCGAAACGAGACGTTCCGTCATAACGGCCAGAAATTTCCGCAAGATATTTACCTAAATAATCGTAGTTTATACGTCCGAAGATACCCTGAAGCGCATATTGGTTCTGACCACCCTCAACTGCAGTTATAACATTTCCCTTGTCATCAGTTCCAACAAGATCCAAGTCTGCAAGATCATCTACCGTAAGGTTCTGACCTTTTGCATAAACATTCTTATAATTGCGGGTTTCGTAATTATAACCTGCAACAACAGTCAAGTTATGTGAATCCTTAAATGTATCTTTATATGTAACCAAACCGTTTGCTGCGTAATAATTATAAGTTCCTACACTTTCTTGCAGGTCATTAATACCGGCACCGGTTACATAATATTGCATCTCCTGATCCGGATATGTTCTATAAGGAAGGTTCACACGGCGTGTAGTATTTCTATTCTGGAAAAAACGATACGTAAAATCGGCACTGAATGTCAACTGTTTGATTGGAGAATAGTTAACACGTGTTGTATTTGTAAAATCAGTGCGACGTTTAGTTGAAGGGCTCTTTCCAATGCTATACAAAATATGACGTCCGTTAGCTACATTATATCCTTGATAAGGCGTTGTGAAAATATAGGATCCATCAGGATTCTGTAGCGGATAGCAAGCAAGCGCGTGCCGCGCAGTTCCTTGCATCGCAGACTCATTACCTCCTTGATATTCATATGTCGATCCAAAGAAAGAGGTATTATTGCTTACGTTTATCCATTTATTGATAGGAAAATCGAATTTTGCACGTAAATTATATTTCTTAAACTTGTCGTTGGCTATTTTCTGTATTCCATCATGGAAGTTAAGACCTCCTGAAAGGTAATAACGGATCTTATTTATACCTCCACTTAATGAAATATTATGCTGTTGCTGGAAATACTTATCATTATAAAGTGTATTATACCAATCCGTATTGGCATAGTATTTCCATGCTTTACGGCCATTATACATCGTTTCTACAACCCATGGCCTATCAGGATGCTCCGTCTTGTCATTAACACGTGCAAGAAGTTCCTGCATATCATTGGCATCATACTTTATATACTGTGAACCTGCACCATTGGTAGCTTCCCAGAATCTATTAACAAGATAAACAGACCAATAACCGGTGGTTTCATAATCTGTAGAAGTTGTGGGTTCTTCCCATCCGAAACGACCATTGTAACGAACAGTAGCCCTACCCTCTTTCTCTTGACCATTCTTCGTTGTCACAAGAATTACACCGAATGCTGCACGCGCACCATACACAGCAGCTGCTGATGCATCCTTGATTACAGAAATAGACTGCACATCATTAGGATTCACATTGTCAATCTCACCTATTGAGCCGTCAATAAGTACGAGCGGAGACCCGCCATTGATAGATGCCTGACCGCGGATATTTAGGTCGGGGGATGAACCTGGCACACCAGAAGAGGTGGTTACATTAAGGCCGGCTACGGATCCCTGAAGCATGTTGGAGATTGTTGCGGCGGGGCGGTCCTCAAGGCTTTTGCCGTCAACAGAGGCAACGGCACCGGTGAGGTTCACCTTTTTCTGCGTACCGTAACCGATAACCACAGTCTCTTCAAGGGTCTGGGCATCTTCCTGCATCACGATCTTCAAGTTATTCTGGTCACTGCCAACGTTTATCTGCTGCGTCTTATAGCCTACATAGACTATTTTTAACGAACATTTGCCGTCAGGCACTTGAAGAGAGAAATTACCGTCAATGTCGGTCATACATCCTGTCTTGGACTTTTCCAACATCACGCTGACTCCGATAAGCGGTTCTCCGGCTTCATCGGTGATGGAGCCCCTCAATTCACGGCTCGCTGCCCACATAGGGAAGCTTACCAGAACGGACACCATCAAAAGAATTAGTCTTCTGACTTGTTTCATAAGGTAGGTATTAGTAAGTAAAATAGTTAGTTCAGTTTTTTAGGCTTTAGGTGTTAGGCTTTAGGAGCAATATCCTGAGTTTTAGGCTTTGGCTTCAAAACCTAACGCCTAAAAGCAAAAGCCTACTTTATCTCTATCTTGTAAGCGTCCGTGCCGAAGGCTTTCGGACGTTGCATGTTTTCTGTGTAAGTGCGACCAAACTCATCTTTAACGGTAATGATCAAGTCTGTATCGGCATCGGGAGCCGTAACCTTGAAGAAGTGATGGTCTTTCGTTGTGGAACCGATAGGTTCGGAAGTCGGACTCCCTTTCCAGCGTTTCAAAACATTGGCTGCGATATGCAAGGGATCATAAGCACTTACATGCTTCACGTCAAGAGCCTTTCCGTCTGCCGTAGTCACAGTGATAGTCCAACGCGTATTGTAGTTCCATACATTAAGGAGTACCTCATTCTTCTTCTGACCTGTATAATCTGCTATCTTTGCTGCAAATTTTGCTGCCATTGTCGAGTTAAGTCCTTCAACATCACTCGAAGAGAAAGAAACCTCGTTAAGGTCATATGAGCGGAATTGGAAATTTTCATCCTTGCCGGCACATTTATACGTATACTTGAAATCTTTTCCGGTTATGTCCCATACTGCATATCCTGCAGGAGTGCCATCGGGAGCCATAAGGCAGCCGGGAGTCACGGCACCGCTCCACCACCAGTCGGAACATATGGCGCCAACGTTGTGTTCATAAACATTGCCTACACCTTTGTTTCCGGGGAGCGCATTATAGTTACGGTGCGTATGACCGGTCACAAAATGCACATTATATCCTTCAACAGCGGCAAGCACTTCAGGAGAATAAGTCCTCGCGGAGAACTCGCCGGGCTTGCTGTCGCTATATACCGGAACGTGCATAGTAATGATGACAGGCGTAGACTTGTCTACATAGGAAAGGTCTTTCGCAAGCCATGAGAACTGGGGAGAATAGATCTTTCCTGCAACCTGATTGTCCCGGTTGGAACTGCCTCCGCCTACATATTTTGAACAATCGATATTATCAAGAACCACATAATGAACGTCTCCTATATTGAAAGAATAATAAGGAGGGGCAATCGTGACAGCGAAAGGATTCTTTGCCTTAAACTGTCCTATGGCATTCATATCGTTGTCATGGTTACCGATAGTGTGATACACAGGTAAACCTTTTACCTGCTCGTTAAAAAACTCTTTATAGTCGGAAAGATCAAAATTGCGGTCATACCAATAAAGATCCCAAGTCATGTCACCGAGAGTGATGGCATAAACCCTGCTTCCACCATTCGACTGCACATAGTTATTAATATCCTTGGCAACACCTTTAAACTGAGTGTTGTCCATATTTGAAGCCGTACCCCCTTTAGCTCTGTCGGCAAGGTGCATGTCTCCGAAGAAAAGCACCTTATAATTGCTCTGGTCAACTTTCTTTAGGGTAAAGCTTTGATTTTCGGGAACCTCTTTTGCAGATACAAGAGGACGATAGTGGTCCGGAAAAACGCCGTCAAGCGCGCATTCGTAACCACCGGGCACCGAAATAAACACATAACCGGACTCTTTCTCTGATTTCAGTTGGTAAACACCGTTATTATCAGTCTGAACTGTTTCCACACCGTCACTGACAACCACTCCGGCTATAGGACCTTCGGCAGACTCAACCACACCATATATAGTGGTGCCAGGTAAAATCTCGATCTTCCTTTCAACCATATTTATGGTTATCGTTCCGATTTGCACGCGGCGATCTCCGCGCTTCACGTCAAAGCGATAATTCCCTCCCTTAAAATCAGCAGGGAGACGGAATGCGAAATGAGCGGCGTCAGCTTCAGTCACAGCGCAGGAAGTAATGGTACCCCCCTCGATGAGATAGACAAGATCGGAAGTTTGCAATGTGTTCCCGCCTTCGATTTTGCAATCTTCACCTTTCACTACATCAACACTGGCGGGCAGGGTAACTTTGATTTCAGTTTCACCACCTGGAAGGGATCCGGGATCAGGATTATCTTTATTATCTCCACAACTCGGAAGACTGACAGACAATACACTCAACACCAGGAACGCCTGCAGCAGGCAAAGGAGTTTCTTAATCATGATTAAATAATGTTAATTCTTCTAAGGTTATTTTATATAGGCTTAAGTGCTTAACTCAAACCTGATGGTGATTTGCTTTTTAAGATTGCCTTGTATCACCCCGAGGAAACCTTCCGGTTTCCTCGGGGTGATACAATTAATGCATTAATTGATTTTTAAGTTCCTTAACGAAACTTTGCGTAAAATTATAGCAAAATTTCGTTTAGTGCAAATTTTTACACAAAAAATGTTTCGAAACGTAAATTTTAACTTAAATTTCATTAAAAACGAGGTTCTGAAAGCGATATCTGCGAATACCGCTTTCAGAACCTCACCGTGAAAATTAAAAAAATTATTTAAACTTTATAAATATTTAGACGCTGTTTAAAACAAAGGAAGTGTTGATGTAGAGTCGATATACTTACGTTTGAAATCGGCATCCGTCATGCAAAGCATAAGGATTCCCTGAATTAGAGTGAGAATCTGCCAGAGTCCGCAAGTAATCACGGATAAAAGTATCGTAATGAAACCGGCTCCCACCTTTCCAAGCACAAAATACTGAACGCCGAGTCCGCCCAATATGATTGCCATGATTCCGCAAAGGGTCTTCTTTGAAGTTATCTCCGCATTGTCCGCAATTGATTTACCACTATTCCTGTATGCCTCCATCAGTTCCGGAAAAGTGTAAAGAGGCATCCATGAACCACCGTCGCGGCTCACCGGAGTGTCATTGGAAACAGGATAAGCCATCATCTGCTCAAGGCTCATCGGACCGATAGTCTGATTGTTAAGAGTAATGTAATACATTGCCATATTCAGTTAGGTTAATTAAGATGCAATGCAAATATAACGGATTTTTGCAAAAAAAATGTTAACTTTACACATAAAATACGAATTTTAACATCACATCATGTCCGATTACAACGATTCCTTAAATATTGCCGACTCTAAAGAGGAAGAAATGAATATCACAGAATCCCAGAGTGCCAACATATCCCCGACAGACAAGAAGACCGTTCTGTCAGGTATGTTCCGCGACTGGTATCTCGAATATGCGAGCTATGTGATCCTTGAACGTGCCGTCCCCCACATCGAAGACGGATTGAAACCTGTGCAACGACGCATTCTTCATTCCATGTCTACTCTTGATGACGGACGTTTCAACAAAGTCGCAAACATTGTTGGAAACACGATGCAATATCACCCCCATGGAGATGCGTCGATAGGCGACGCGCTCGTGCAACTCGGACAAAAAGACCTGCTTGTAGACACTCAGGGAAACTGGGGTAACATACTGACCGGAGACTCGGCGGCGGCTCCACGTTATATCGAGGCTCGCCTCTCTGAGTTTGCCATCGAAACGGCATTCAGTCCGAAAATCACGGAATGGACTTTGTCTTACGACGGACGCAAACGCGAACCCGTCACCCTCCCTATGAAATTTCCGCTGTTGCTCGCGCAAGGCGTAGAGGGTATCGCCGTGGGTCTTTCATCGAAAATATTGCCCCATAATTTCAACGAAATCATAGATGCGGCTGTGGAATATCTCCACGACCGCCCTTTCAAGCTTTTCCCGGACTTCCAGACAGGCGGACTGCTGGACGTTTCAAAATATAACGACGGCGGTCGCGGCGGCTCAGTGAAAGTAAGGGCAAAAATTGAAAAAATAGACAACAAGACTCTCGCTATCACGGAACTCCCCTTTGGCAAAACCACCTCCACCCTCATATCTTCAATATTGGGTGCAATGGAAAAAGGGAAAATCAAGATACGCAAGGTTGATGACAACACTGCCGCCACTGCCGAGATTCTTGTGCACCTTATCCCCGGAACATCTTCCGACAAGGCAATAGATGCACTTTATGCCTTTACAGACTGCGAAGTGTCCATCTCCCCAAACTGCTGTGTGATACGTGACCGCAAACCTGAATTCCTTACAGTTTCCGATCTTCTGCGATATTCCGTAGACCACACTCAGGAAATGCTGCGTCAGGAATTGAATATAAAACTGAGCGAGACAAGGGAGCAGCAGCTCTTCTCTTCTCTTGAGAAGATATTCATCGAAGAGCGTATGTATAAGGATGAAAAAGTGGAACAAGCGCGCGACATGGAGAGCGCTATCAGACGAGTAGACGAGCTGATGGATCCATTCAAGCCATCTTTCTTCCGTGCCATCACGGACGAAGACCTTATACACCTCTGGGAAATAAAGATGGGACGCATACTGAAATTCAACTCCCAGAAAGCTGATGAAAAGATAGCCAGACTTGACGAGGAAATAGCCAAACTGGAATACGACCTTGACCATATAGTTGAATTTACAGAAAAATGGTATCTGCATTTGAAAGAACGGTATGGCGACAATTTCCCCCGGCGCACGGTGATCCGCAGTTTCGATTCCATCGAGGCAACCAAGGTGGCGGAAGCCAACAAACGCTTCTATTATGATCCGGAGGGTGGTTTCATCGGAACAGGACTTAAAGACAAAGAGTTTAAGTTTACTTGCTCCGACATTGACGATATCCTTGTCATATATCGCGATGGAACGTACAAGATCGTTCGCGTGCAGGAAAAGTTCTATGTCGGCAAGAAAGTGATACATCTCGGTGTATTCAAAAAAGGAGACAAACGCACCATATATAATGTGATATACCGCAATGGCAAGCGTGGCAATTCATACATGAAGCGTTTCTATATAACAGGACTCACACGCGATAAGGAATACAATATCACAAAAGGCGTTGAAGGCTCACGTATCGAATGGCTCACATGCAATCCGAATGGAGAAGCGGAAACCGTGCGCGTTACGCTCAAGGACGAAGCAAACGACACCGGACGCAGGCCTCGCAACCTCGAGATTTATGTCAATTTCTCCGAACTGGCGGTAAAAGGTAAGGAATCGCTTGGAAACCTTGTTACGAAATATCAGATAAAGAGCGTCTCGCTTGAACGCAGGGGATCAAGTACTCTGGGCGGCAGAGAAGTCTGGTTCGACCGCGATGTGCTACGCCTCAATTATGACGGCCGCGGCGAAAGTCTCGGCATATTCCAGGGTGACGACAAGGTGCTCGTGATCACAAAGGACGGTGAGTTTTTCACATCCACATATTCCGACACCAACCACTATGACGACAACATATCGCTCATTGAGAAGTTTGATCCGCACAAGATATGGACACTCGCCCTCAACGACGCTTCACTTGGCTATCCCTACCTGAAACGTTTCGAGTTTGAAGTGTCTGCAAAACCTCAAAGATTTGTGGGCAGCGAACCGGAGTCAAGCGTAATACTTCTTACAGACACTCCCTTTGCCCGTCTGGAGGTGACATTCGGAGGTGCGGATTCCGTCAGGCCTCCATTGGAAATCGAGACGGAAGATTTTATCGGAGTGAAGAGCTTCAAGGCAAAAGGGAAAAGGATTTCTACCTATAACATTGCAGATATTGTAGAACTTGAACCTACCCGCTTCCCCGCCCCGCCGGAATCTCCAACAGAAGCAGAGTCTGATCAGGAACAAGATTCTGACATATCCGATCAGGATGACACCCTGGCTTCCGAGCCGGACACTTCAAACGTATCAATCCAACCATCACTATTCGATTAATCCAAAGACTCTTTTGTCTGTAATGATTAGAAAATACATATTGGCATTTGCAACAGCCATAGCCGGTTGCGTGCATGCAGAGGAATTGCCGCGACCCGTGGTGCAAGAATATCGTATCGAGATTGGGGGCGGCAATGCGCTCTCTTCATATCTTTCACCGTTGCGATATGACGGCAATATACTGGGAATATCGGGGCAATGGAGCAAAGCATCCAGATGGGCTCCGGAATCTTTGATCATGCATTTCAATGCCGGCGCAAACCTGCGTGATTACAAGAATCCCGCTCGCACGGCATCCATGATAGGCATTGACGGCATGTTCTCCTGGGGAATGTCCTGGCGGAAACGACTGCCATATTCCTTGCAGGTGACTGCCGGAGGCTCCATTGACATTAATGGCGGATGTCTCTACCTTTCCCGCAACGGTAATAATCCCGTCACAGCGCTCGCCTCGGCATCACTGGATATCAACGCATCAATTTCCTGGAGATTCAAGATAGGCAGACTGCCAATGCTAATCAGCAATGAAATCCGCCTGCCCTCATTGGGATGTTTCTTCTCTCCCCAATATGGAGAAACATATTATGAGATATGGCTCGGAAACAGAACCGGGCTGGCGCACTGCGGATGGTGGGGAAACAGGTTCTGCATAGACAACCTCCTCTCTCTAAAACTTGATTTCGGCAAGACAGCGATGGAGATAGGCTACAGGTATGATTACAACTCCTCTTGGGCAAATTCGCTCAACACACAGCTCTCCACCCACTCTTTCGTAATCGGGATAATACCTCACGGTCTCGGCATCAAACGCAAACAAGCCATCAACTCCCCCCTCTTCTGAAACCCTCAACTCAGTCCCAACAACTAATACTCTCCAACTCTTATTATTAGAGTATAAAAGTTTTATATTAAATGACAATTGAAGATTATAACAGATTATCAGAAAATATAATTGCAGCTGCCATCGAAGTTCATAAAACTTTAGGACCCGGGCTGGTTGAAAAGTATTATAGATATGCACTGACTCATGAACTAAGACTGAGAGGATATAAGGTTTGTGAAGAAGTAGGTGTTTCTTTTAACTATAAAGACCTGTGTATAAAGGAGGCTTGTCGTGTTGACATAATTGTGGAAGACAAAATTATATTAGAATTAAAAGCGACAGAACGTGATAATGAACTTTACGCAAGCCAACTCTTGACATATTTAAGATTAACAGGATTCAAACTCGGGCTTGTGATAAATTTCAATAGGATTCGGTTAGTAGACGGAATCAAACGTGTTATAAACGGAAGTTTTTAAGTCAGTGGAAACACAGAGGCACAGAGACACAGGGAATATGGACACAACAATTTACATATCGGGAAAGGAATGGCACAGAGGTCGTAAAACTCCTGTCAGAGGCGCGGAGAGCCGCGAAAAATTGAGGACAAGCTTCAACGAAACGGACACTATTGATGCAAACACACTTAGAAACCGGCTCTTCGGCTCTATAAGAATCGCATGCGATTCCTCTGCGACTCGACCTTTCATAAAGCAAAATAAGGAAAACGACTCTGCTCCTCTGTGCCTCTGTGTTAATATTTTTACGAAAAACAGCACACCACGACATCATGTGCAAACCGCTATCCCATACATGAATAAACCTATGGAAATTATCCCCTTGGGCACACAAATACGACACCTCTGCATTGAATCATTTAATTATTGAATAAACAATTACAATTATATGAAATTTAAATATAAAGTATTATCGGTATTGGTGTTAGCTGCCGTGATGGCGGGATGCCATGAGGCTCCGGAATATAAGGATGACCCCTACGGCAATTTCGATGCGCTTGCTGCAATCGTTGGCGAACGTTATTGTTTTTTTGAAGAGAAGGGAATCGACTGGGAAAAACTTTGCCGCCAATATCGCGCAGAGATAAAACCCGACATGAAACAGCTGGAACTGTTCGACATATGTTCCCGCCTTCTCGACGAGCTCCAGGACGGTCATGTAAACCTCTCATCCCGTTTCAACACGAGCTATTATCGCAAATGGTGGAGTGACTATCCACAGGATTTCAACCTCCGCACTTTGCAACAATATTACCTGAACTTCGATTTCATGCAGACTTCGGGCATAAGCTACAAAATGCTATCCGAAGAGATCGGATATATGTATTATCCCTCATTCTCTTCCGGAATAAGCCAGACAAGCCTTGACTACATTCTCGCGATCCTCCACGATTCAAAGGGACTAATAATTGATATACGCAACAACGGAGGCGGCATTCTGACCAATATAAACACCCTTACAGGACGATTCATAACAGAGAAGACCACTGGCGGATATATCCGCCATAAGACGGGACCGGAGCCCGGTGCGTTCTCCGACCCTTATCCCATAGAATATGAAGCTGCAGATCCTACACAAAGGGTAAAGTATTTAGACAAACCTATAATCATATTGACTAACAGGTCTTGTTTCTCCGCCGCCAATAATTTTGTGGCAGTAATGAAGACGTTGCCCAATGTGCGTATAGTTGGGGCACGCACTGGCGGAGGAGGGGGACTGCCCTTCTCCGCCGAACTGCCAAACGGATGGTCAGTACGTTTCTCCGCATGCCCCATAAACGACAAAGACGACCGCACAACCGAATTTGGGATAGACCCTACACCCGGTTGCGAAGTGCATTGCATTGATGCCGACCTTGCAGCAGGACGCGACGCAATTTTGGATTTTGCGATCAACCTTTTGCAAACGAAAGAATAGTCGGCGACTTTATGTCGACTCCATATTTATCGGCAAATCGCAATATATTGCGGGCAAGTTCAGGTTTTAATTCTTCAGGACAATAACGGAAATAGGCTTCTGCAGCCCGAACATGCGTTGCATCCGGCATAGGATACTCCCTTCTTTCAGGAAGACCGAACATGCTGTCCGGCAATTCTTTTCTCTCTTCTGAATCTAAAATGTCACTCATAACTTCCGGTTTATAGAGTTTTAAACAATTAAGTATGACATCGAAATTATTTAATGTATTGATTAGTCAATGCATCTTTTTGCGTCTTTCCGGTGATTTAAGTGAGTTCCATCAGTCACAATGCACGCATTGCTCCTTCCCGAACTCTCATAAATCCCTCGAAAATCCGCTAAAAATATGCATTAACTAATTTGCGAGTCATACTTAAGCAGTAAAATCCAAAATAGTTACTATTAATAATAACAATCAACCTCAAGAATATGTGGAAATTTAAACCAATTTTAAAAACAACAATCTGGGGAGGCGACCGCATCGCTCCTTTCAAGAGAATTGAATGTAATCAAGAGAACGTAGGCGAAAGCTGGGAACTTTCAGTTGTTGAAGGTGATGAATCAATAGTTGCAGAAGGTCCGGATGCAGGAACAACCCTGCCTGAACTTATCGACCGTTACGGTGCAACACTCATGGGACACCGTAATTATGAAAGATTCGGCAACCACTTTCCTCTGCTTATAAAATTTATAGATGCCCGCGAAGACCTTTCCGTGCAGGTGCATCCCGATGACACTATGGCTCAGAAATATGGAATGCAGAACGGAAAGACGGAAATGTGGTTCGTACTTGAAGCTGACGACAATGCCAAACTCGCAAACGGATTCCATAATTCAATTGACCCTGCTGCCTATGAAGGTCTCGTAGAAAGCGGCGAAATAGAAAATGTGCTCAATTTTGTTGACATAAAGCCCGGTGACACATATTTTATTCCTGCCGGACGCGTGCATGCCATCGGCAAAGGGGCTTTTGTTGCTGAAATCCAACAAACGTCAGACGCTACATATCGTCTTTATGATTATCATCGTAAAGATAAAGACGGCAACGAACGCGAACTGCATACAGAATTGGCAAAGGAAGCTGTAAATTTCAACGACACAGACGGTGATCCGGTGAAGTATAACGCTCAGGTCAACGTACCGGTAAATTTGGTGAAATGCCCATACTTCACTACCAACCTGCTCACGTTAGAACATGAACTGATGCGTGACTATCGTGAAAACGATTCTTTCGTAGCGCTGATAGTCACAGACGGAGAAGCTGAAATCCGAAGCGACGAAGGTTCGGTCCTTGTTCACCAAGGAGAAACCCTGCTCATACCCGCCTCCGCAAAAGGAGTGTCAATACACCCTCAGGGTAAAGTCTCTCTCCTTGAAACATATGTCTAAAAATCATTTAAAGGAAACACACTAAACTGTTAAAAAATAATCAAGCCCGCCTTCCCAACCCAGAAGGCGGGCTATATATTACACGTTGATCTGTATTAATTTACATTAAAATTTTCATTACGTAATATTTTTTAATAAATATTTGCACAAACCGAAATTTGTGTATAAATTTACCGCAAAATACCATTGCATCCATTAAATGCAACAGATTACGAAGCTGTCTTAATTTTGAAATCCATACTTAAATGCAACTCTTTCTGAAGCTGCCTTAACATGAGGAACTCATTTCAACCTTGGGACAACATACAATAGAACTACATTAATCCACAACATTAGACTAACTAAAGAATAGCCATGATTCAAAAAATCAACAACTACCTTAAAGTAGTGCTTATAGCGGCACTCCTTTCTCCATTTATTGTCAGCTGTAAAGATGACAACCCGGACAATGGAGGGAACTCAATTACAGATGAATACATAGTTATCATCCCTGAAAATGTTGACCTCATAATGGGGGGGGTATAACTATCTCACAACAAGGAGGTTACATAACAACCTCTGAAAAAATATACCTTGAAACCAACGGCAAGTTCACACCTTGCAATATAACGGAAGCTTCCGACGAGCATTTCACATTTGCTGTTCCAAATAACATAGAGAGCGGCACCTACACCCTTCACGTAACCAAAAACGGCAAACGCACTCTGCTCGGACAAATAAAGATAACAATCGTAGCGCACCAGATACCGATACCCGAGGGAGCTACGGTATACGGCATCATTGAGACTGAAGACGGCGAGCCTGTGGCAAATGTAGTTGTCAGCGACGGGGAAAACTGCACAGTAACAAATTCCGACGGCATCTACGGCATTGCATCAGAAAAGAACCAAGGATATGTCTTCATGTCCGTTCCATCCGGATATGAACCCCTTACAGAAGGTGTCTTCCCTAAAATGTATCAAAAAACGGTATTATCCAAAGGCATACCGGAAAATATATCTTTCAAACTCAAGAAAACGGAGGGACAAGACAATTTCAAAATCCTTTATATGGGCGACAAACATCTTGCCAACCGTTCGCAAGACATCCTCCAATACAAGAAATTCCTTGCCGACGTTACTGCATACAAAGGAAACCATTCTTCCGAGAAGATATATGCCATCACCCTCGGAGACCTCACTTGGGACCAATATTGGAAAAATGGTTATGAACTTCCAAACTATGTAAAAACAATAAATGAGAACTTGAAAGACATGATTGTCTATAACGTTATCGGCAATCATGATCACGACCCAAAATCCATTGGCAGCAACAAGTCTGCCACCAATCCCATGCTTACTCATGTGGCACCGGCATGGTATTCATTCAATATCGGACAGGCACACTTTGTCGTAATCGACAATATAGACTGTATTGCATACGATGGAGTTCAAGACCGCCCCTACACTCAGAATGTCTACGAACCCCAAATAGAATGGCTTAAGAAAGATCTTAGCTATATCGACAAATCCACTCCGGTATATGTCATGACTCATGGCTCGCTCTTCTCTTACAATACATCAAATCCCAAAGCTTATAACCTGCGTGCCAACACAGGTTCGGACAAACTTATAGAAGCCTGCACGGGATATGAAGTGCATTTCGTGAACGGTCACCTTCATCAGCAACACACCATGTTACCGACAGACTCCCCCGCGAATGGCTACAGCCATCCGGTATATGAACATAACATACCTGCAGTCTGTGCCGACTGGTGGTATTCAGGATATTACACCCCCGGATGCCACATTACCACTGACGGTGTCCCGGCAGGATATGCAATATTCGAATTTTCCGGTAAGAACATGAAATGGGGATACAAAGGAACGGGAATGGACGAAAAAATACAGTTCCGCGCTTACGACCTCAACAATGTGGATTTCAGCAATGTGACATGGAAGAACCTTAAAGATTCCAAAGTTATCGCGGAATTTAATAAACGATATGTCACTCCTTATGCCGACGGGAAGCGAAAGAATCAGGTGCTTATAAACGTGTGGAACTGGAACAACGACTGCACGATTGAAGTCAAGACCGTAAATGGAGAAACACTTGCTACCAAGCAGGTGCGCGAATATGATCCCCTTTCCATAGCAGCACTCTCCGTGCCGTATTGGGACAGAGACGCCCTTACAAGCATTCCGGGCACCGGAACAACCTTGCGCTACCATTTCTTCCAAGTTCAATGCAACGACGCAGACATCGACCTTGAAATAACAGTGACCGATAAATTCGGCAACACCTACAAAGAGAAAATGGAACGTCCAAGACCGTTCTCAACAGAAGAGTATAAGTTTTAGGTTTTAGGCGTTAGGTTTTAGGCGTTAGAACTTATACTCGGCAAAACTACCACCTAAAGCCTACCACCTAAAGCCTAACGCCTAACGCCTAAGACCTGAAAACTCCACAATACAATCCTACAATCTAAATCAACTATTATTCACAACTAATACCTACCTTATGAAACAAGTCAGCAGACTAATTCTACTTCTTGTTGCATTTCTGACGGGCATACCCGCCTGGGCTGCAACAAGACAAGTGACGGGTACTGTCACCGACGAAACCGGAGAGCCCCTCGTCGGAGCCAGCGTAATGCTGGTCAATTCCCGCACCGGATGTATGGCAGACATCGACGGCAATTTCTCCCTTCAGGTGCCCGAAGGTCCGGCATCCCTGAAAATAGCCCTTATCGGCTACCAGCAACAGACTGTCAAGGTTGCCGCCAACCAGACAGTTGTCAATGTCAAAATGAAAGAAGACACCCAAACCCTCGAGGAGACCGTGGTTATCGGTTACGGTACGCAGAAAAAAGTAAATCTCACCGGTGCCGTAGCCGCTATAGAGGGCAAGAGCCTTGAAGGACGTCCGGTAAGCAACGTGTCCTCAATGCTTCAGGGAGCCGTAGCCGGTCTGAACGTAACGTCAAGTTCCGGGAAACCGGGGTCTTCAGCCACTTTGAATATACGAGGACGCACTTCAATCAATAATGCAAGTCCTCTTGTGCTGATAGATGGTGCGATAGGAGAAATAGATCAAGTTGATCCTAACGACGTAGCATCCATCTCTGTAATTAAAGACGCATCTGCCGCAGCAGTTTACGGAGCACGCGCAGCATTCGGCGTTATCCTCGTCACAACTAAAGGGGGATCAGAAAATGATGGAAAAGCCACTGTGCGTTACAACGGTCGGTTCGGATGGGAAGAAACGACTCAATGTACTGACTTTGAAACAAGTGGCTATTGGCACCTTCGCATGCTTGAAGAGTTCCATTATGGACAGACCAAGTCTTACCTTCTCCCCAATTATACAGACAAAGATTATATGGAACTTCTCGCCCGTGTTAATGACAAAACCGAAAATCCGGATCGTCCATGGACCGTAGTCGAAGAAATAAATGGCAGAAAACAATGGAAATACTATGCCAATACAGACTGGTGGAACGAACTATGGAAAAGACAACGTTTCCTCACACAGCACAACGTTTCACTATCCGGCGGTTCAAAAACGGTACGCTACTTTGTTTCGGGCGGTTACAAACACAATGACGGTATTGCCAAGTTTAACAACGACAAATATAACCAATACACTCTCAGAAGTCGTGTAAACTTCAACATAAACAAATATGCAGACTTTGAACAGAACGTTGCATATTTCGGCTCAAGCTATAATTATCAAGGTGACGGTTCAATGGAAAATACGCTTGCTTTCTCAGGAGAGAGTGCATTGCCTTTATTCCCATTGACAAATCCTGATGGTTCATATATTTATGAGAACCCTTATACTTCCTATAAGCCTGCCAACGGACGCGCAATAATGATGATGCAAGGTATTCATCCAGGTGAAACCAGGAAGAATAATATAACCACAACATCACGCATCAATATAAAGCCTATCAAGCAGCTCACGTTATCTGCAGATTTCACTTACAGATTCTATCAGAATCGCAGCAATTCACGTTCAAATGCTATCCCCTACCGCGTATATCCTGAAGAGGATATGAAAACATACAGTTCCGGTGCAGGGCAGGACGACTTCAAAGAATCTGTAGCAACCTACAATTATTATTCAGCCAATGCATTGGCAACCTACAAAGACACTTTTAATGATGCGCATAACTTAACTGTTGTGGCAGGTTATAATTATGAAAACCGTAATTATAAAACATATTCGACTTACGTGCAAAACTTGGGAAATCCCGAGCTCAATGACATAGGACTTGCTCCAAGCATGGAGGGAGCAAAAGTTACCGGTGGACAGACAGACTATTTCCTCCAAGGTATTTTCGGACGCATCAACTATGATTACTTAGGAAAATATCTTGTTGAGATATCCGGACGTTACGATGGCACTTCGCGCTTTGCAAAAGGTCACAGGTGGGGATGGTTTCCTTCCGGATCAATCGGATGGCGTTTTAGCCAAGAAAAATTCTTTGAAAGCCTTAATCCAATGTGGAGTAACGGTAAAATTCGTTTCTCATACGGAAGTCTCGGCAATCAAAACACCTCGGATCTATATACATTCCTCCGTAAAGTGTCAATAAGCACTTTTTCAGGAGACAACATATATACGTTTGACAATACCAACGTAGCCAAATATTCATCCGTAGGCATCCCTATCGCAGAAGACTTTACTTGGGAAAAGGCAAACCAATGGGATCTTGGCTTTGACTTAGGTTTCTTCAACAACCGGCTTAATGCAACAATAGACCTATACATCCGCGACACAAAAGACATGATCACCGATGGTGTCGCACTCCCGGGTGTATATGGTGCAGATTCACCAAAAATGAACGCAGCAGACCTACGCACAAAAGGCTATGAAGTAAGTTTGGAATGGAATGATGCTTTCACTCTGTTTGAAAATAAATTCAGCTATAACGTCGGCTTCAATATTTCCGAATATAGAAGCACAATAACCAAATATGACAATCCAAGCAAATCATTTGCCAAAGACTATTATGAGGGAATGGAGTTTGGAGAAATATGGGGATTCAAGACAGATGGATTATTCCAAAGCAACGAAGAAGCTCAAAAATATGCATCAGAAGTGGACCTTTCATATGTAGCCAAGAGCATGAGCGATGGTTGGCAGGCAGGAGACCTCAAATTCCTGGACATTGACGGCGATGGAATTATTGGAATCGGAGATAATAATATCAATAATCCTGGAGACCGGGTAAAGCTGGGGAATAAGCTTCCGCGATTACAATATGGTTTCCGAGCCGGCTTCAATTATTATGGATTCGATGCAAACATCTTCTTCCAAGGAACCGGCAATACATATTGGTATCCTGAGTCGAGCAACATGCCATTCTGGGGATTTTTCTCTACATATGAGCGTTGCTCATATCTTCGCGGTGACTTCCGAGACTTATATTGGACAGAGGAAAATACTGATGCCTATTTCCCCCGTGCAAAATCAAAAGTTGCAAGCAGCGGGTATATGCAATATACCAACGACAGATATCTACAGAATATCCGCTACTTACGCCTTAAGAACCTCACACTTGGTTATACATTCCCGAAGAAATGGACAAAAGTTGCCGGCATAGACCGTCTTCGTTTATATTTCACTGCAGAAAATCTCGCATATTGGTCTCCATTAAAAGAAAACTGTAAGTATATTGATCCCGAAGCTGCATTCATGCAGAATAAAGACAACGACCACTGGGACATGCTTTCATACCCTTGGCCTAAAACATTCACTTTTGGCATAGACCTTCAGTTTTAATCATTTCGGTGTTCCAATCTAACATCTAATAAACAAAATGAAAAAATATATTTTATTAATCGCAAGTATTGGACTTTTAGGACTTTCATCATGCGATGACACTCTTGATGTCACTCCAAGAGATAAAGTCGGCATTGAGGAATATTTCCGAACTGCCACAGATTTGGAACTTTTCTCCAATACATTTTACAATAGTCTCCTTGATAAAAAACCATATTCATATCAAGATGATCACATTGTGAAACAAACATTGAGCAGCGAGCTCCTTTGCGGCTCATCAAGAACCGTTCCCGCCTCTGGTGGCGGATGGACATGGACAGTGCTCCGAAAGATCAACACTCTTCTTGAATATGCACCTAAAAATTGTAGCGACCCGGAGGCTGTTGAAACCTACACTGCCGTAGGACGATTCTTCCGCGCACATTTTTATTTCGAGAAAGTAAAAAGGTTCGGAGATGTCCCTTGGATAGACAGACAACTGTTCTCCACTGACGAACAGCTCTACGCCGCACGTGATTCCCGTGAACTCGTAATGACAAAAATGATTGAAGATCTCGACTATGCTATTGAGAACCTTCCTTCAAATGAAACAGAAAAGAGTGCATATCGTGTAACAAAGGGCGCCGCTCTCGCACTCAAGTCACAGGTATGCCTTTTCGAAGGAACATTCCGAAAATACCATGGTATAAGTCTCGAAGGACATAATTACGAATGGTACCTTCGCCAATGCGTTGACGCAAGCGAGAAGCTGATGAGCGGAAAGTATGGCAAATATTCCTTATATAGCACTAACAAACCCACGCAAGACTATCGTGACCTTTTCATATTCGATAAGGCATCTGACACAAAAAATGAATTTATACTTGCAGTCGCCTATAACGTAGGTCTGTCAATATTCCACAATGCAAGCGCATATTGCGTTCTTGACAACCAAGGCAAACCGGCAGCAACTCGAAAGCTAATCTCCTCTTACTTGATGAAAGACGGTTCTCGCTTCACAGACAAGATTGGTTGGGAAACAATGGCATTTAATGAAGAAATGAAAGATCGGGACCCTCGTCTCGCACAGTCAATACGAAGCACGAATTACATACGTGTTGGCGAAAAAAATGTTGAAGGTGCGAACCTGTTGGTTTCATCTACCGGCTATCAGCCCATAAAATACGTTACTCAGAAAGTTTATCAAAACAATGAAGTTGACCGTTCAGGACGCTCTTACAATGACATGCCTGTGTATCGTTATGCCGAAGTGCTCCTTAATTTTGCTGAAGCAAAGGCAGAACTTGGAGAACTTACACAACCGGATCTTGACAAAAGTATCAACCTTATCCGCAAACGCGCCGGAATGCCAGACATGAAGACCGGCAACAGTGTCGATCCTTTCCTCGTAAGTAAAGATTACGGTTACCACAACTGCAACAACGGAGACATTCTCGAAATACGTCGAGAACGAGGCATAGAATTATTCATGGAGCACCGTCGTTACTACGACCTTATGAGGTGGAAAGAGGGTGAATGTATTGACCAGCCAATATATGGTATATATATAAATGGCGAAGGAGGAATAGATTTCACCGGGGATGGTAAAGAAGACGTAGTGTTCTATGCCAATGGCGGAACAAAACCAACTGCAGGAAGTGGAGTGCAAACTTATGAAATCGGTAAAGACATAATGTTGTCTCAAGATTCCAAAGGATATTCTTGTAACCATCACACTCAGGATCGCAAGCCGTTTAACGAAGGTCGTGATTACCTATATCCGATTCCAATCAATGAATTGAGCCTTAATCCGAACCTCGTTCAGAACCCTGGATGGAAATAAGAAATTACTGATTTTATCAATACTAATTAGTAAATATGAAAAATAGAATAAATATATTAGTTATAACTCTTGTTGCCATATTCGGAGGAGTCTTGACCTCTTGTAATAATGACGACAACAATGGTATTGCAGAAGCAGTTATGGGAAGTTCCCGCAACATCGAGTTTCCGGTATCAGATGCAACACCTACTATGATTACCATAGTTGCAGACGGAGCATGGAGATGCGAGACACCGGAATGGCTCAATGTCACGCCCAATAGTGGGCTTGCAGGCACTACTGACGTTACCATTGAAGTTACTGATAATCTTCGTGAAGGCACACCCGACCTTCCACGTAGATATGTACTCAAATTTATGGGCGATTCAAAACGCAGCGTATTTGAGGTCACGATTCGCCAAGATGGAGATAAATTCCGAGACATACAACCATCATCTATCGCACAGATGGTAAAACTGGAAGAAGAGGCTGCTGTAAAGTTTATCAACCTTCCCATTATCGCCCAAACAAATAAAGGGTTCGTAGGAACAGATGGAAAAGATTTCGTATATGTCACCGGAGAGGGTGCTCAAGCTCGTAAAGGACAAATAGTTGATATGTTGGGCACAAAAATGGATTCAGACACTAAACTTCCATATGTTATTTGCGACCAAATAACGAATGTGCAAAACGGTGATATTCCATCTGTCGAGGCAACTGACATAACCGACAATATTGATGACTACAAGTCTGACAAACGGACATTTATCAAGGCAACCGGCATATTTGACGGAACCAAGCTTAATATCGAAGGGAAAACTCTCAGTATAACAGCCGAAGACTGCAATTCGGAAATTAACCTGGCATCATATGCAGGTCATATACTCACACTTACGGGTGTCTATTCCGGCACTGCATCTCCCGTGGTCCGCATGATCGTGACAGGTCTTGAAGACCTTGGGGCTAATGAAACCGTATATTTCCTTGAAGATTTCGAATGGTTTGACCCCTACGTCCGAGAGTATAAGAACACAGAGGGCAAATCTCCTTCCGACAATGTAGGCGGAGAGTTTTATTCCGGTGCCTACAACCCTCAAAGCACCACTATTAAAGATAATAATGGATTTACGACATGGGATTTGCTTTTGGCGAAAGGTTATGAATTGACATCAACAAGTACAAGTCAGGCAAAGAAATCGATAGGCGTCGCCGTTAATTATCTTAAGATGGCTGTTACAAGATATACAGCCGCTTTGACTCTACCCAAAATGCCGGAAGCAGGCGATGGCGTAGAAGGGGTGCATGTGAAATTCGACTGGACACCAATGACCGACGGCGGCAAGAAAGTCTGGGACCAAACAGAAATAGTAGTTGTAGTTGAAACCAATGGAACTGAAACTCAATTCCCTGTTGCTCCCGCAAATCTTGAAGATGGGAAATCACTTTATCAATGGATAAATGAAGATATAGTTCTCAACGGAATAAAAGTCAATAAAGACAGTCGCATAACAATCAGGAATATTGACGCAGACTTCCCGGATTGCGGTGCCGGCGTGAAGAAACGCTGGTTTATCGACAACATAAAAGTCTATAAACCAAAGAACTGATATATCAGTATTAACCAAAACATTACAGAAATAAATCCGCCGGCATAATCGTCTATGATTTGCCGGCGGATTTTATATCATATAGCATTATGAAAAGACTTCGGAAAGGATATCGGGAGATTTAAGTCCGGAAAGACCGGGGAAATGGATAGCGTAATAACGGAGGATGCGATCAAGAAGCTGACGGCGCTCCGCGCCGTTAAACCGGTAGAGACGCATATTGCGCAATGTGATTCGAGAAAGGACAACGAGCAAATGTGTCTCCGACGGCGAAAGGATGTCTTTATGAAAAGACGCACCGACTATCGGGATTCCTGCACGCATGTCGAAAGAGTCTCCCCTTTCGTAATCATTAAGATCGGGGGCAATTCCCGCCATATCTAAAAAGCGTATCAAGAACCAAATATGAAAATTTGCCAATCCCTGCTTTTTCTCATCAAGAACACGGATTGATGCCAATATAAAATCCCACGTGGCAGGATCCGGAGAAGCATCCCGGAGATAACGGTTTAGAAACTCCGAAATAAATAAGGCAATAGACGACTTGACCGGATTGAAATATAAATCATGCCATATCTCGGCAGGCGTAACAGCACCAAGAAGCTGCAGTTCCCTACTCTGACGCATATTAACATCCGCGTCAACCACCGACAACGGCAACAACCTCGCGCTCCGCATCCTCCCCAATTTCCCAGATCCCACAGGAGAGAGGAAAGCCATCCTGCCGCGACTCCTCGTAAAAAGCGTTATCACATTGTGGCGGTCGCTATGCTTCACAATATCTATCACAACTCCCCTTATCTTCTCTATTGCCATTAAGAATCAATTTGTTTCAGTAAAATTTTATAACTAAATTTACGCAAAATAAAAAGTCTACCCCTTTTCACAAAGAGATAGACCGAAACCTTAATCTTAATTTAATACTATGAAAAACACTCTACAAAGTTACAAAATAATTCTAAAATTTCGAAAAAAAGATTTTTGAGGAATCGTTTGAATTAACATTTATTAACCATATGGAGAAGCTCTATCAATATTTATGGCAACACAGGATGCTCGGACGCAAACTGAGTCTCGACAATGGAGACGCCCTGGAAATAATATCTCCGGGACGATTGAACACCGACGCCGGTCCCGACTTCTCCAACGCTCGCCTGCGCATAGGCAGCACCGAATGGGCGGGAAACGTGGAGATACATGTGCGTGCATCCGACTGGTACCGCCATGGTCATGACCGCGACAGCGCCTATGATTCCGTCATGCTCCATGTCGTGGCAATATCCGACAGGCAAGTCACACGCTCAGACGGTAGCGAAATCCGGCAACTTACAGCCACATTCCCTGAAAGCTTTTTCAACATGTATGCCACCTTATGCGATGATATAGGGAATGTGAGGTGCAACAGGGAACTTCATTCGATACCTTCCCTTATAAAGACAGACTGTCTCGAATCTTTGGCTATCGAACGGATGCAACAAAAGGCATCCCGAATAATGAACGAGCTTCAGACTTTAGGCGGAGACTGGGAAAGGGTATGTTTCGTAACTATGGCGCGAGCATTGGGGTTCGGACTAAACAGCGAACCATTCGAGATTCTTGCGCGGTCAATACCATTAGGTTATCTGCACCGCCATGCCGATAACCTTCTCCAATTGGAAGCATTGCTGTTCGGGCAAGCCGGAATGCTCGACACTTCAATACACATATTTGACGAATATTACCAGCAGTTATGCCGTGAATATTATTTTCTTGCACGCAAATATAACCTGAGACCAATGCGATGCGACCTGTGGAAATATGCGCGGACAAGACCCCAAAATTTCCCTCACCGCCGCATAGCACTTTTGGCAAAAACACTTCTGGGAGGTTTCTCCCTGCTTTCAAGGCTTATAGCCGCCAATGGGGACATTGAAAAGACCCGCCAGCTGATGCAATGGGAACTTGACGGATATTGGCTCACACATTCCGACTTCGACAGGGAACAACCCTCCTCACCTGCCGCCTTGGGGCAAGGCAGTGTTGACCTCCTCTTGATCAACCTCGCGGCTCCTATATTATACGCGCACGGCGCGGCACACGGAGATCCCGAAAAAGCCGAAGCGGGACTGGAATTATGGAGGAAACTGCCTGCGGAAAAAAATATGTATGTCCGCCAATGGAAACAATCGGGATTCGACTGTAATGACGCCATGAATAGCCAGGCTTTGCTACAACTCCACAAGCAATATTGCGATGCGGGGCGCTGTCTCGAATGTCGCCTCGGTCACTGGCTTCTCCGCTCCAAAGCAAGAAACTGACAAAGGATTATGCAGAATGTTTTTCTGTTTTTACGTTTAAATATTGACAAAGCGATGTTTTTTTGCTAATTTTGCATGTTTGAAGCGGATATTGTCATTTGTTTGCCGACGTATTCGCAAATAAAAAGCTTTTTAACAAGGCTGAATCCGCGAGAAGCGGGGATGCCGAAAGATATCATTTTAGCTAAAAATGTATAGAAACAGGACATGTGGCGAACTTCGCCTCGCCGATGCCGGACAGACCGTGACGCTGGCAGGATGGGTGCAACGCACCCGTAAGATGGGCGGTATGACTTTCGTGGACATCCGCGACCGTTATGGAATCACTCAGGTGGTTTTCAACAATGAGATCAACCGGGAGCTCACCGAGGCTGCCAACACGCTCGGACGCGAATTTGTTGTGCAGGTTACCGGGAAGGTTGAGGAGCGCAGCTCGAAAAATTCGAACCTTCCGACCGGTGATATAGAAGTAATCGCGGACTCTTTCAGCATACTTAACCGCAGCGAGGTTCCCCCTTTCACTATCGAAGACAACACAGACGGAGGCGATGACCTCCGCATGAAATATCGCTATCTCGATCTCCGACGTCCTTGCGTAAGACGCAACCTGGAACTCCGCCACAAGATGGCATTCGAAATCAGGCGTTATCTCGATGCAGAGGGATTCCTGGAAATCGAGACTCCGATTCTGGTCAAATCAACTCCCGAAGGAGCACGCGACTTCGTCGTGCCTTCCCGCATGAATCCCGGAGAGTTCTATGCCCTTCCACAGAGTCCACAGCTGTTCAAACAGCTTCTTATGGTAAGCGGCTACGACCGTTATTTCCAGATTGCAAAATGTTTCCGCGACGAAGACCTTCGTGCCGACCGTCAACCGGAGTTCACTCAGATAGACTGCGAGATGAGCTTCGTGGAGCAGGAAGATGTGATCCGCACTTTCGAAGGACTTGTGAAACATATATTCAAATATGTAAAAGGAATAGACTTCACCGAAGCATTCCCTCGTATCACATGGGCTGACGCCATGCAACGTTACGGTTCTGACAAACCGGACATACGTTTCGGAATGGAATTTGTAGAGCTCAATGATGTGGCAAAAGGTAAAGGCTTCAGCGTGATTGATGACGCAGAACTTACAGTCGGAATCCTTGCCAAAGGTTGCGCCAACTATTCTCGCAAACAGATCGATGAGCTCACAGAATTTGTGAAACGTCCGCAAATCGGTGCAAAAGGTCTCATATATGTAAAATTCGAAGCTGACGGCTCCATAAAGAGTTCTGTCGGCAAATTCTACACAGAAGAGGAGTTACGCGCATGGGGCGAAAAAGCGGGAGCTGAAGCCGGCGACCTGTTGCTTGTGATGACAGGAGAGACAATGAAGACACGCAAACAGCTTTGCGAGCTTCGTCTTGAGCTCGGCAACCGACTCGGCTTGCGCGACAAGAATGTATTCGCCCCGCTTTGGGTAGTAGACTTCCCCTTGTTCGAATGGGACGAAGAAACACAACGTTTCTATGCTATGCACCATCCTTTCACGTCTCCCAATCCGGAAGACATACCGATGCTCAAGACAGACACCGGCAAAGTCAGGGCAACCGCCTATGATATCGTTGTCAACGGCACAGAGCTTGGTGGCGGTTCCATACGTATCCACGATGCTGCGCTGCAAGACCAGATGTTTGAGCTGTTAGGATTCACTCCGGAGCGTGCTCAGGAGCAATTCGGCTTCCTGATGAATGCATTCAAATATGGTGCACCACCTCATGGAGGATTGGCACTCGGGTTCGACAGGTTCGTTTCCATTCTTGCGGGACTTGATACGATCCGCGACGTTATAGCTTTCCCGAAAAACAATTCAGGACGTGACGTGATGAACGAATCCCCGTCGGCTATAGACCAGAGCCAGCTTGACGAGCTCCAGCTTGAACTCAAGCCATCTGACAATTAAGAAGCTGTTTAAAATTATTACTGATTATAAATGTCGACTCCCCTCGATATAGTTGAGGCCATCAAAGCGAAAAAGATGGTGAAAGTTTCAGATATTGCGCGAACCATTGAAGAGTTTGCTCCCAAGTCATTGCAGGAAAGCTATGACAATACCGGTCTGCAGGTTGGAAACCCCGACATGCAGGTAACAGCTGCCTTGCTCTGCCTTGACATCACGGAGGAAATCCTTGACGAGGCAATCCAGCGTCAGTGCAATCTCGTGATAACCCACCACCCTCTGATTTTTCGTGGACTCAAGGAGATCACCGGGCGCACGGCAATAGAGCGTATCGTAGCGAAAGCCATACGCCATGACGTTGCAATATATTCAGCACATACCAACCTTGACTCGGCATGGGACGGCGTAAGTCATGAAATGGCACACATGCTCAATATGACCGACCTGCAAGTGCTTGAACCTAAGGACTCCGAAGGGACCACGGGATTAGGAATAATCGGAAACCTTCGCCCCACTCCAAAGCTGGAGTTTTTGCGCAAGGTGAAAGAAACGTTCGGAGTCAAGGCGCTGAAGTATTCGGTTCAGTCACCTCAGTTAGTCGTGAAGCGCGTAGCCCTTTGTGGCGGATCAGGGGCATCCTTGATCCGTGAAGCCGTGAATGCCGGTGCCGATGCTATAATCACCGGAGATGTGAAGTATCACGATTTCACTGCATACGGACTTGACATTATAATCGCAGACATAGGACACTACGAGAGCGAGCTTTGTGCTTGCAAGATATTCTCGCGCATAATCCGCGACAAGTATCCGGACTGCCTTCTATATTTCTCGGATTCCGAAACGAACCCGGTAGGGGTAATCTGAATAATTCAAGCTTGTGGACCCGGCTTTAGGATAAAGGTCTGATATCCGGTGTTTACCTCTTGCTCAACTTTAATAAAAAATTTTACAAATCATATGGCAACAGAGAAAAAGAATGACAAAGAGCGCAGTGTAGAGGATCGCCTCAAAGCTCTTTACCAGCTGCAGACATATCTTTCGGAAATCGACCGCATCAAGATCCTGCGCGGTGAGCTTCCTAACGAAGTTAAGGACCGCGAGGACGAGATCATTCGTTTCCAGACCCGTATAGTCAAGCATGAAGAAGAGATTGTAAACCTAAACAACCTCATCAAGACAAAACAGGGTGAAATCGAGATGCGTCGCGAAAAGATCGCCAAATATGAGGATCAGATCAACAATGTGCGCAACAACCGCGAATATGCCTTCCTCGAAAAAGAGAAAGAGTTCGAAAGCCTTGAAATAGAGCTTGCGGAGAAAAACATCCGTGATGCACACACTAAGATCGAGGCAAAAACAGCCGAGATCGAGCATGACAAGGAAGAGCTTGCAGACAACCAGCACATACTCGAACAGAAAAAGAAAGAGCTTGAAGAAATAATTTCGGAGACCCGCCAGGAAGAGGAAGCTATCCGCGAGAAGGCAAAAGCTCTTGAACCCCTTATTGACGATTATACTCTTGCCGCCTTCAAGCGCATCCGCAAGAATGCACGCAACGGTCTTGGCATAGTGAGCGTGCAGCGTAACGCCTGCGGCGGTTGCTTCAACCGTATTCCCCCACAGCGTCAGCTTGAAATCCGCATGCATAAGAAGGTGATAGTGTGTGAATATTGCGGTCGCATCATGATCGACGCAACCCTTGCCGGTGTTGAGGAACCCATAAAGGCGGAAGTTGTCGAGAAGAAGAAAGGACGCAAGTCAGCTGATAAATAAGATAATTAATGTATTATGTAAGGAAACGCCTGGAGGTGAGTGCAGCTCACAAGCTCGACCTGAGCTACGAGAGCAAATGCACGCAGCTCCATGGTCATAATTGGATAATTACCGTAGAATGCCGTGCGGAAGAATTGAACGCAGACGGCATGGTCGCTGATTTCACACTGATAAAGAACAAAATCATGAATATGCTCGACCACCGGGTGATTAACGATGTTCTCCCTTTCAACCCAACAGCGGAGAACATAGCGCGCTGGGTGGTTGATTCCATCCCTGCTTGCTATCGTTGCGAGGTGCAGGAAAGCGAGGGGAATATGGCTGCTTATGAGAAAGATTAACGAGATATTCTATTCTTTGCAAGGAGAAGGTCACCACGAGGGATATCCTTCGGTATTCGTGCGCTTTTCAGGATGCAACCTGAATTGCTCATTCTGCGACACAGCCCACAATGAGGGGATACATATAGATGACGATGCGATAATACGTGCCATCAACCTATATTCCGCAGACTGGATAGTGCTGACAGGGGGCGAACCTGCAATGTGGATAGACGAGGATTTCATTCATCTCCTCAAACGTGCCACAGGAAAAAAGATTGCAATTGAAACCAATGGCACCATGCCTTTGCCAGAAGGTATAGACTGGGTTACGGTAAGTCCTAAATCCGGTTTCGAAGGTGCCGGAGAGGCAAAAGTAAGGGTAAGTCATGCCAACGAAATCAAGGTTGTAGACCTCGGTCAGGATCTTGATCCATACTTTGATTTACCATGCCGTGGAGAAGACACCATCATGTATCTGCAACCATGTTATGTTCCGGATGAGGAACAATTCAGACAAAATCGCCTCAGCACGGTAAGGCGCATACTTGCCGACCCCAAATGGACACTCTCGGTTCAACTGCACCGCTATCTTGAGATACCATAAAAAAAGGAGCTTAAAAAGCTCCTTTTTTTTAGGCTTTAGGTGTTAGGCTTTAGGCGTTAGAGTTTGATAGAACTTGTTAAGCTCCTTTTTTTTTAGGCTTTGGGTGTTAGGCTTTAGGCGTTAGAGTTTGATAGAGTTTTGTAATGATATTTCCAACTCCCTTTTGCCCTCAAAAATCTAACGCCTAAAGCCTAATGCCTAACGCCTAAAACCCGCATACTCGAGAGCTTCGGCGCGTTCGACACAAGTGCCACATTTGCCACAATGCTCCGCACCACCTTTGTAACAGGAATATGTGTGGGAATAATCCACGCCGAGCTTCTTACCGATAACGGCAATGTCTCCTTTTGTAATGTTCGTATAAGGCGCCAGGATGGAAACTCCATCATAGGTGCCTTCTTTCATTGCCTCGGACATAGCCTTTACGAAACCCTCCCTACAATCCGGATAAATGGCATGGTCTCCGCTATGGTTGGCTATCAGAACATGTTTCAACCCCCTTGACTCTGCAAAGCCGCAAGCGATTGAGAGCATGATCCCGTTACGGAAGGGAACAACGGTCGATTTCATGTTATCGTCATCGTATTGACCTTCCGGAATAGCGTCCGCACCTGATAGCAATGAACTCTTGAAATACTCGCCCATAAAAGACAATGGAATCACCACGTGCTCTATACCAAGCATATCGCATTGCCAACGGGCGCATTCGATCTCTCGGGCGTTATGGTTCGAACCGTAATCAAAAGTGACAGCCAAAGCTATCCTCTCTTTCCGGTCATGAAGGAGTGTCACGGAGTCCATACCTCCCGACAAAACTATTATAGAATCTTTCATTCCACTCATATCAACAATATCATTTAATATTATCGAAACTTCCGAATACAGCCGCACGGCGGGAAACCACAAGATCCTGATGATCCTTGTCCCCCATGTTGGCAAAGGGATAGATAGAGATCCCGCCACGTGGCAAGAACACCCCCCTAACTTCAATATACCTGGGGTCCATCAACCTTGCCAGATCTTTCATTATGATATTTACACAATCCTCATGGAAATCGCCATGATTGCGGAAGCTGAAAAGATAAAGCTTAAGGCTCTTGCTCTCCACCATCCTTTCGCGGGGTATATAAGATATATAGATATGACCGAAATCCGGCTGACCGGTTTTAGGGCAAAGCGTCGTAAACTCCGGACAATCGAATGTCACTACATATTCATTCTCAGGATGCTTATTCTCAAAAGTTTCTAAAAGGGAGGGGGCATAATCTACAGGATATTGCACACCCTGATTCCCGAGGAGACTGACTCCTTCAAGTTCTTTTTCTGTTCTCATATTACAAAGTTATCAAAAAGTTCACGATTACGAAAGAAATAGCCTTGATGAAGTGATTACAAAAAAAACTGCCACTCTCGCGAGTGACAGCTTTCTTTAACAGGTTTTCCTGTTAGAACTTAAACTTAATGAACAAAAATCTATCTTCTTTCTTTTCATAAATTAAAACAGAAATCAATAAAAATAGTTTTCAGTCCTTTCGTATTTAACATTTATTAATAATCCGGATCTCTTCCATAGCTGTCTTTTCGACTGCTTCAAATTCATTCCTCAGCCTTTTGCAATAAGGAATGCTGAGCAGATAGATCACACCTCCAATGGGGAAAACTATCTCAAAGAAAAGCCTGAGCCATCGTCGCGAAGTGGGATGATATATCCAGAGCGGTTTGATAACAGGAAATTTTTCAAGTTTTGAATTGACCTTCAAGTCGCGAGAATCATGGAGATAGTTCACCACATCGTCAACAAGAGCGCCAACCCGACTTATATCCGTGGGAGAGTAACCACGCCTCCAATATTCAAAATAAGAAAGTGTATGCCCGTTCCTACGCAGCCACATGCGGGCTTCGCCATATAGGCGCACAAGCTTAGACTGCGCCCTGCGGTTCGAGACTTCGTTTATTATAACCTCCTTCATTGGAACATGACGCTTCTCGCTCAATCCCAACCAACGGTGAATAAGGCTCACATAAAGATCCTTATTGAATACCGAAGAGTCGTTCATCGCCTTATATGTCACGAAAACACCAAGCGGGAAAAGAATAGACGTGGAAAGCCACATTCCTGCCCAGACATCTATCCTCCCGTCTCGCGCCATCTTGTACCCCGTATTGTCTATTATATAATACACAAGGAAAAGGAGCACTGAAATCACGAGAGGCGTACCAAGACCGCCCTTACGTATTATGGCACCTAACGGAGCGCCGATAAAGAAAAATATTATACAGGCAACCGAGAGTGTAAACTTCTTTATCAGTTCGATCTCATGACGGCGGATAGACCGTTTTTCATCCGACATTGTCAATGCCCTAAATTCCAACTCCGAAGCCCTGTTTCCGGTAAGGGTGCGCGCCTGACTATAAAGCTCGCCTTGCTGTGTCGGGGTCAATGCCAGAATCAGAGAATCAAGAGGCATTGCCTTAACCGGAATAGTCTCTGCAACCTTTCGGGTAGAATCTCCCTTGCTATCTATCTCGGAAAAATAATCAGAACGCATCACAGCCTGGAATGAAGTCATTTTCAGATCACGGGCATAACCGGCACCGATCGAGTCCACTCGCATCGATATGGAATCGATGGTCTGTTTCAGTTCATCCATGTTCTTACCCACATATTGCTTACGCATACCCCCTTCGTCAAGACGATTGAAATTTGCATCGAAAGGTATAAGAATCTCCTTATCAAAGAACGACTCCCTCCGGAAAGGGACATTACGGTCAAGGGTGCGCTGTTCACGAAGGTTCTCGAACTGTTCGCCCGTGAAAAGATGGAGATACAGGTAGCGGCTGTCTTTCGTGAAAGCTAAACGGGCGGAATCGGCAAGCAAGATAGTGGAGTTGTCGCCACCACGGCTTATGTCGTAGATCATCACGTCGTAAAGCACACCGGTATCCCTGTTCTTGCTCTTCACATAAAGATTGTAGCCGGGAATCTGGTCATAGAAAACACCTTCCGGAATCTCCACTTCCGGGCTCTTCTGTTTCATCGAGAAAAGGAGAGTCCACATTTTCACCTGCGCCTTGGGAAGTATATCATTCTGAAAGAAGAAAGCCCCGACGGCTATTGCCATCACAAGGATTATAAGAGGCTTCATTACATTTAGCAAAGATATTCCGGAAGCCTTTATTGCTGTAAGTTCCGAACGCTCACCGAGATTTCCGAAAGTCATCAGGCTTGCCAGAAGAATGGCAAGCGGCAACGCCATCGGCACAAGCGTCACAGCGGCATAAAAGAAAAGCTCTCCGAGCACAGAAAACGACAATCCCTTTCCTACAAGATCATCGATATATTTCCAGAGAAACTGCATGAGCACGATGAAGAGCACAATGAAAAAGGTCATCGCGAACAGAGGCAAAAAACTCTTTAATATAAAAAGATATAGCCGTTTGACAATACGCATTGTTATAATACAAAAGGTATGCCCCGCAAAACCTGAGATGTCCGCGAGACTCATTTCGCGTGTAAAGTTACGAAATTTATCTTAAAAAATATCTTCATTCCCCTCCTCCTTTGCTGAAATCTTTGTATCTTTGCTATCTGAAATGAGGATAATGAGAGGAATTTCCGTTCTCCCCAACATTTAGACATTTTTAAATCAACATATCATGACATTATTCGAAAGGCTTACAAAGAAGGCGCAGGAAAACCGCCAGCGCCTCGTTCTCCCGGAATCTCTTGAACCCCGCACCCTCCAGGCTGCCGACAGAGTTATCGCCAAGGGAATCGCCGACGTAATCTTAATTGGAAAACGTGACGAAATTCTCGCCAAAGCATTTGAGCTTGGTCTCCCTCATATCGAAAATGCAACATTCTTCGATTCCGAAGACACTGAAATCACCGAGCCGTATGCAGAGCTGTTCGCCCAGCTTCGCAAAAGCAAGGGCATGACCATCGATGAGGCACGCAACGTGGTTCTGAACCCCTTGTATTTAGGATGCTTGATGATCAAGAACGGCGATGCCGACGCAATGGTTGCAGGAGCTCTAAGTCCAACCTCCCACGTGCTCCGCGCCGCATTCCAGGTATTGAAAACCAAACCGGGCATATCGGTTGTCAGCGGTGCGTTCATCATGCTTCTTCCGGAAAACGTGCCTTTCGGACAAGATCATATGCTCGTGTTTGCCGACTGTGCAGTCGTTCCTGACCCCACGGCAAAGGAGCTTGCCGAGATAGCGATAGCCACAGCGAAAACCACAAAAGATATTGCCGGACTTGAACCTGTCGTTGCCATGTGCAGCTTCTCAACCAAAGGAAGTGCAAGCCATGAGCGCGTAGACAAAGTGACAGAAGCTACGGAACTCGCACAGAAGATGGCACCTGAATTGAAGATCGACGGCGAGCTTCAGAGCGATGCCGCTATAGTGCCTGCTATCGGCAGCATGAAAGCCCCCGGAAGTCCTGTCGCCGGTCATGCCAACACATTGGTATTCCCGTCTCTTGAAGTTGGTAACATCGCTTACAAACTCGTTCAAAGGCTTGCCGGCGCAGGCGCAGTAGGACCGATCCTTCAAGGTCTCGCAGCTCCGGTCAACGACCTCTCTCGCGGCGCGACAGTGGATGATATCGTCAACACAATAATCGTAACATGCAACCAAGCCATCGGCGATAAAGGACTCTAAAAAAATGAAAATATTAGTTTTAAACTGCGGAAGCAGCAGCGTAAAGTACAAACTCATCGACAGCGACAACAAGGCTGTGCTCGCCGAAGGTGGCGTTGAAAAAATCGGACTGACCGATTCGTTCCTCAAATTCAAACTTTCCGACGGCTCGAAAGAGACCATAACCGTAGAGATGCCCGACCACAAAGAGGCTATCAAACAGGTGATGAAGGTGCTTTCAGATCCTGAGAAAGGTGTTATAAAGAGTTTCGATGAAATCGGGGCTGTTGGTCATCGAGTGGTTCACGGAATGGAATATTTCAATAAATCCGTGCTCATCACTCCGGAAGTGATCGAAAGGGTCAAGGAATGCTATCCGGTTGCCCCCCTCCACAATCCGGCAAACGTAACCGGCATCGAAGCTGTAAGCGAAATTATGCCTGACACTCCTCAGGTAGCGGTGTTCGACACGGCATTCCACCAGACGATGCCTGCAAAAGCATACATGTATGCCCTCCCCTATGAGGATTATGAAAAATATGGCATCCGACGCTATGGTTTCCACGGCACCAGCCATCGCTACGTATCACGCAGGGTATGTGAGTTCTTGGGCGTGCCTTACGAAAAGCAACGCATAATCACCTGCCACATAGGCAACGGCGCGAGCATCACAGCCATAGCCGACGGTAAAAGTATCGACACGTCGATGGGACTCACACCTACTGAAGGTTTGATGATGGGCACACGTGTAGGAGATGTTGATCCCGGAGCACTCGTATATCTCATGGAAAGCCGGGGCATCGATGCAAAAGGTCTCCAGAAAATCATCAATAAAGAGAGTGGAGTTCTCGGAGTCTCGCATATATCTAACGACATGCGCGACATTGAAGCCGGAATAGCGGAAGGCAACGAACGTGCCAAACTCGCAATGGACATGTACGAATACCGCATATTGAAATATATCGGTGCATACACAGCCGTGCTCGGAGGTGTCGACATAATTGTCTTCACCGGCGGTGTGGGAGAGAACCAGACAGGAACACGTGAGGAAATATGCCGCAAGCTCGAATATATGGGCGTCACATTCAATGCGGAAGCCAATAAGGTTCGCGGAGAGGAAATAGAAATCTCAGGCAAAGACTCCAAAGTTCACGTAGTGGTGATACCCACCGATGAAGAAATGATGATTGCCGAAGACACTGAAGCCATAGTCAAAGGATGAGGATAGGTCAAGGATATGACGTTCACCGCCTTGTAGAAGGACGGGAGCTTTGGTTATGTGGCGTGCGACTTGAGCACACTCACGGACTGTTGGGACACAGCGACGCGGATGTTGCCATCCATGCCTTATGCGATGCCATACTCGGCGCCCTGGCGCTACGCGACATCGGTTATCATTTTCCCGACACGGACCCACGTTATAAAGGAGCCGACAGCAAACTCCTCCTTGCCGAAGTATGCCGAATGATGAAAGAACACGGATACGCCATAGGCAACGTAGACATAACCATCTGCGCGGAGCGCCCCAAGATCAACCCCCATATTGAAAAGATGCGCGAAGTGCTCGCCGGCATTCTTGCCTGCGGCATATCTGACGTATCGGTGAAAGCCACTACTACAGAAAAGCTTGGATTCACCGGACGTGAGGAAGGAATATCCGCATATGCGGTTGC
Organism: uncultured Bacteroidales bacterium; assembly: GCA_949123685.1. Next base: position 77,465 of record CASBHZ010000002.1, read on the forward strand.
ACTTCTAAAGGGTGTAGAAGCATAATTGTAATAAAACAAAAGCCCCGAGAGCCGGAAATTTACGGATCCCGGGGCTATTTATGTAAGAAGCTGTTTAATGATATATCATGTCATCGCAATCCTAATAACCACCCTTGGAGTGGTGAAAGGCTATAGGAAAGGGTTCTTCAGGCAGATTCCCATGCTGATAGGGTTCTGCTTCGGAGTGGTGTGCGCCCATATCTTCAGCACACCGGTAGAGGAAGGGTTGCGGGAACTCGCGCCATCCATACTCACGCGTCCGGAATGCAACTACGTATACAGTATCCTTTCACGCGGAATGATTTTTATAATCGTATATGAACTGTTCAGTTTCTGCACCGGTTTCCTGAAACTTCTTTTCCGCTCCTTCCATAGTGGCGTGCTCGACAGCATATCCGGCTCATTCTTCACTGTTGTCAGATACCTCCTCATGCTCTCCATCATATACAACTTCCTGCTTTGCTGGCGCACAGATTCCGACCTGCTCCGTTTTGCCAAAGCCGACGACGGCAACATTGTAGAGGCGGTTATGCTCGTTGCCCCGGCAATTCTCGGAGGAGAATCGGTAGAAGACCTTGCCCACACCCTCCAACTTGAAGCAGCCAAGTGCATATCCTGATTTTTAACACGATTTTTTTGCAGGCAATAAGATTTTTTTATAATTTTGTGACATCGAAATGCGGTAGTAGCTCAGTTGGTAGAGCATCAGCTTCCCAAGCTGAGGGTCACGAGTTCGAGTCTCGCCTACCGCTCACAATGAAAGAAACCGGTCTGTTGCTAACAAATTAGCTTCATATTGGTTTCTTTTTTAATTTTATTACATATATGTTTGAGAAGGAAATTTATATCAATCGCAGGCAGAAACTCCGCGATGCGGTGGGAAGCGGTCTTGTCCTGCTTTTCGGCAATGACGATTGCGGCGTGAATTACGAGGATAATACATATCCTTATCGTCAAGATTCAACTTTTCTATATTTTTTCGGTCAACCATATGCCGGATTAAACGCCATCATAGATATTGACAATGACCGGGAAATAATCTTCGGCAACGAGCTGACCATCGATCATATAGTATGGATGGGCAACCAACCCACAATTCATGAAAAAGCCTCGCTTGCCGGCGTTTCAGACACCCGTCCCGCAGCAGACCTCAAACCTTACATAGACCGTGCGGTGACTTCCGGTCAGAGAATACATTACCTTCCACCCTACCGTGACACTCACCGTCTACGCCTTTTCGAACTGCTCGGCATCATGCCCGGTGCCGAACAACCATCTACAGACCTTATAAAGGCGATTGTGGACCTTCGCAACCACAAACAGCCTGAAGAAATAGAAGAAATAGAAAAGGCATGCCGTGTCACAGCCGACATGCATATAGAGGCTACACGCGCCGTGCGCGTCGGAATGCGCGAATATGAGGTTTCTGCAGCCTTGGAAGCCGTGGCACAGGCTAACGGATGCGCATTGTCTTTCCCGACAATCGCGACCGTTCATGGAGAGACGCTCCACAACCATTATCACGGAAACATAATTAAAGAGGGAGACATGCTGCTCGTGGATGCCGGTGCCGAGACATCAGAGGGATATGCAGGCGACATGTCTTCAACCATATGCGCCGGAAGGAAATTCACCGAGCGCCAGAAACTTATTTACGACATTCAGGTTGCTTCACATCTTGCCGCAGTCAGCGACCTCCGTCCCGGCAAACCGTTTGTTGAGATATATGAACATGCCGCCGAAGTAATATGCGACGGATTATGTGGTCTCGGCATAATGAAAGGTGACCCGAAAGAGGCTGTGGCGGCAGGAGCACACGCCATGTTCTTCCCTTGCGGTCTGGGGCACATGATGGGACTGGACGTTCACGACATGGAGAATCTCGGTGAAGTGTGGGTCGGTTATGGAGGCAAACCTAAAAGCACCCAATTCGGGCGCAAATCGTTACGCCTTGCCCGTCCTCTCGAAGAAGGGTTCGTACTCACCATCGAACCCGGAGTATATTTCATTCCTGAACTTATTGACTACTGGGGAGCCGAAAAACGTTTCAACGATTTCATCAACTATACCGAACTCCGGAAATGGCGTGACTTCGGTGGCATACGAAACGAGGAAGATTATCTTATCACATCGGACGGAGCTCGTCTCCTCGGCAAAAAGATTCCTCTGACCACAGAGGAAGTGGAGGCTATGAGGTGATGACAAAGAACAGTAAAGCTATATTGGCAGCATCGGCTGCGGTATTGAGCTGGTCAACAGTGGCAGCGGCATTCAAAACCGCCTTGTCATACTATTCACATTACGAAATGTTGACGGTTGCGGCACTGACCGCCACCGTCATCTTTGCCATTGCCATAACCGCACAACGCAAGTGGGGGCAACTGACACGCATGAGATATAAAGACATCGGGGCATTGGCGCTTCTCGGATTGCTAAGTCCCACACTTTATTATCTTGTCCTCTTTTCAGCCTACGAACAATTACCGGCACAAGTTGCGCAACCGATCAACTATTGTTGGCCAATCTTTCTGGTAATTCTCCTTGCCGCAGTGATGCACAAACCCGTAAGACCACGCCTATACATAGGGATGACAGTTTCCCTTGCAGGAGTCACTGTCATATCTCTCGGAGGAGGCATAGAAGGCACCCTTTCTCCTTCCGGACTTATATTGGCATTCATGAGCGCGGTGCTGTGGGCAGTCTACTGGATAGCTAACGAAAAACTGAAAGGGGGATTTGACGAAAGTGTCAAACTTTTCGGCTCCTTCTTTTTCGGTTCCATCTACCTTCTTGTCGGACTGATATGGATGCAGGCATCGTTCAATTCTGTGGAAGGGACCTTGGCAAGCATATATGTCGGTGCTTTCGAGATGGGCATCCCGTTCCTGTTTTTCAGCATAGCTCTGAAAAACGCATCCAACGTGGCAACGGTGAACCAGATGTGTTATATCGCCCCTTTCCTTTCCCTCTTCTTCATATCAATGATTGTTGGCGAACACATCATGCCCACTTCCTATATAGGGTTGTCACTTATAATCTTCGGAGTCATATTCAACCAATACCTCGCATATCCTGAAGCCAAGAAACTCAAAGGTCCAGGGACAGTATAAGCACTTCTAACATGAAAATCCGCATCCCGCCCAAGAAAGACATATGGACAGCTGTCGGCTTTATAGCACTGACAGTAGTGCTCGCATGTTCTTGCGCATGGGTATGGGAGCAGTATCTCACCACCCCTCCATACGTAGATCCCGACCGCTATCCGGTAAGGGGGATAGACGTGTCGGCACACAACGGCAAACTTGACCTCAAAAAAGCACGCAGGGACGGAATTGAATTTGTGTTCATAAAAGCTTCAGAAGGCAGAGATTTTAAAGACAAGAATTTTGCCACAAACTATAACAAGGCTCGGCATGCCGGAATGAAAACGGGAGCTTACCATTTCTTCAGGTTCGACAAAGACGGGGTTGACCAGGCTATAAATTTCTTAGATGCCGTAGGCAATAGGAAACTTGAACTTGGACTTGCAGTAGACGTTGAACAACAAGGCAATCCCGAGGGCATTCCCGGCGAACTTATCACCGAGCGTCTTACGGCTATGGTCGAGTTCCTTTACCTGAAAGGATACCGCGTAACATTCTATACCAACAAGAGCGGATATGAGCAATTCCTGATGGATGCATTCCCCGGCTATCCCCTTTGGATATGCTCATTCTCGGAACACCCCATAGATGCCGACTGGACATATTGGCAATATGATCATCATGGCAGGGTGAAAGGGATAAAAGGGGATGTGGATCTGAACGCGTTCAATGGTTCGAGAGAAGAGTTTGAAAAAATAGGTGAATGACATACCGGGTGTTTACAAATGGCTGCAATAATTGGATTGCAGCCATTTATCATTAACACACTTAAGGATCCTGCGTGCGGCAATAAATTATATAATAAATCGTTTTTTAAAAGGATAAATATTGACTTTTTTGAAACGTTTTTCACTACATATAAGGATTGCAGGCGCAATGATCGCGCTATTTATAATTGCATTCAGTTCCCAGTGTGGATATGCACTTGATGCGCAACATTATGCGCAAAACTCCGTATTGTCTCAAGGACGATGGATGAAAATCAAGGTCAACACCACAGGCATGCAGCTGATCTCAAACTCCGACCTCAAAGCCATGGGATTTTCAAATCCGGAGATGGTAAACGTGTATGGCACGGGAGGAAGGATGGTTCGCGAAGCATTGACTTCAGACATGCCGGACGATCTTCCCCTACTTCCGAGTGTACGCACGCCGAAAGGTATAGTGTTCTTCGGTGTTGACAATGTCACATGGAAGAGATCAGACGATGGTCTTTATACCCACACGCTCAATCCATATTGCAGCGAAAGCCTGTATTTTCTATCAGACAGAGAGATAGAAAAAAAAGAGCTTCCTAAATCAGAAGCGCTCCCCTCCGGAACTTCAAGAACCGGGTCATTCACAGCGCGACTGCTTCACGAACGAGACATTCAGGCTCCATCGCAGGAAGGAAGACTGCTACTTGGAGAAGATTTCCGTTCGGAGAAGTCTCAAAAATTTAATTTCACTCTATCAGGAATAGTTTCCGATAACGTTACAGCCAATGTGGCTTTCGGAGCCAAGACAACAAACGGCACTTCATCGCTGATCATAAGTGCCAACGGCGAACGGCTCCCGTCATCTTACACCGACAAGATTGATGCCTGTTCAACCAGTGAATTTATCAAGACCGCAATAACATCCAAAACTTTCACGCTTGATTCAGAAAAGCTTACGCTCGGCATTGACTATTCATATTCCGGTGCGCTCTTCACGGCAAGACTGGATTATATAGAAGTTCTTTATGAACGCGGACTTGACCTCTCCGGAGGTGAACTTCATTTTTATGACAGTTTCAATGGAGAGACAGTGGAAATCGAAGGTTGTTCCCAAGATACCCGCATATGGGATGTCACGGATCCATGTAAAGTCAGCGAAGTAGATTTCACGATTGAAGGCAATAACGGATATTTCACCCCACAAAGGGGTTATCACGAATATGTAGCATTCAATCCGGCATCTGTCAACCGCGCGATAACGCGCAGTGTCCGGGTCAATAACCAAGATATACATTCGATGGCATCTCCCGACATGGTTATAATCGCCTATCGTGAATATGCCCCTGCCGCAAACAGAATAGCCAAGCTTCATGAAGAGGCAGACGGCTTCACGGTGGCAGTGTTAACTCCGGAAGAGGTATATAATGAATTTTCCGGCGGACATGCAGACGTTGGCGCATTCCGCAAGCTGCTGAAGATGTGGCACGACCGTGGCGGTGAACGCACAACCAAATATTGTCTTCTTTTAGGACGCGGCTCATACGACACAAAAATGGTATCCACCGGAATACGCGGCGCCGGATATAAACCGCTTCCACTGTGGCAATCACCGGTAGGAAATACTGAAATCGAAGCCTATTCAACAGATGATATAATCGGCATGCTTGACGACACCGATGAAGACTCTTTCAATATCAAAAGTGCCAAAATGCATGTTGCCGTGGGACGTTTGCCGGTAACCAACGTAACGGAAGCCAATGACATGGCTGCAAAACTTGAAAAATATATCAAGAATCCCAATTATGGCACATGGCGCAACCGCGTGATGCTTATAGCTGACGATCAGGATAATGGCATACATCTTATACAGACAGAGGATGTACACAAAAAGTTGATTGCCAACGCGCCTCATTATCAATATGAAAAATTATATCTGGATGCCTACCCGCTGGTATCTTCCAGTGTCGGCATGACATATCCGCAGGCTAAAGAAAGAATGATGCGGCTTTTCAACGAAGGCGTGATATACACCAACTATGTGGGGCATGCATCCACAAGTTCATGGACCCACGAAAAATTGCTGACCTGGAATGATATAGTTTCCTTCAGTAACCCTAACCCAACATTCTTTTACGGTGCCACATGTTCATTCGCCACATGGGACGGCGATAACGTAAGCGGAGCTGAAAAATTGGTGCTCAATCCGGATGCCGGATTCATCGGGGCGATATGTCCGAGCCGCACAGTGCTCATTTATAAGAACGGTATTTTGAACCTCAAGATGGCAGACTGGATATTATCAACCGACACCGATGGAGAAGCGACAAGGATAGGCGATGTTTTTGTCCGCGCAAAGAATGAGTATGACGACGATAACAAACTCCGTTATTGCCTGATCTCCGACCCCGCGCTCAGGATACCGAAACCTTCAAGAAATGTTTGCATCGAAAGTGTAAATGGAAAAGACCTGACCTCGACAGATGGAGAAATGCCCGAACTCAAAGCCCTGGGCAAGGCAAACCTTAAGGGATACATAACAAACCCAGACGGATCGCGTGCCACCGAGTTCAATGGCAACATATCCATTGATCTTTATGATGCAGAAAAGGTAGTAGTGACAAACGGCAATGGAAAAGAGGGATCGGTAGAGACTTACAACGACCGGCAGACAAGATTATCTTCCGTTTCAGCTAATGTGACCGATGGAGAGTGGGAAGCCACACTCCTCCTGCCGGCAGAAATAGAAAACAACTACAGTCCGGCAAGAATTTCCGCTTATGCATGGAGCGATCAAGGCAAGGAAGCCCACGGCTCAACGGAATCTTTATATGTTTACGGATATGAGGATATTGAAACCCCGGATACCAAAGGACCCGAAATCCGGACATTATACTTGAATTATCCCGATTTTAAGGATGGAATGATGGTTAATGCCAACCCGGTTGTCCATGCATCTTTTTCCGATGAATCGGGCATCAATATCTCCGATTCAGGTATAGGGCACAAGATGTCGGTCACTCTTGACGGTAAACGCGTTTTCGATAATGTTTACATATATTACACCCCTGATTCCGAGGATCCTCTCGGTGGCTCAATCGCCTACCCTTTGAGCGATCTGTCATCAGGGGAACATACGTTGAAACTGACCGTTTATGACAACGCCAACAACGCCTCTTCAAAATCTCTGTCTTTCAGCGTCGGAGCGATCAAAGATCCTGCGATACGGGATTTAGGCACAGACGTGAATCCCGCTTCAACAAGTGTTGTCTTTTCTATTGCCGTGGATCATCCCAACACACGAATAAAATATAGTCTCGAAGTGTTCGACCTCTCCGGCAAGAGAGTATGGAACCAAGACCAGTCAGTCACGAGCGATATGCAAGGCGGCATCAAGACTCGCTGGGATCTTAAAGATAATGTCGGAAGACGCGTTGCACGCGGCATATACCTCTACCGCGCCACTGTAGAGACTCCGGAAGGCATGTATAGCTCGCAGACAAAAAAACTTGCAGTCACGGCACAACCATAAATAATCCGGACAATGAACCTGCAATCGTGCATTAAGCTGTTTAGAAAATTATGAACGAAGATAACAACCTGATTTTGCCGGAGCCGACATTGCGCAGGCTTCCATGGTATCTGGCTTATGTGGAAATACTCAAGGCTAATGGAGTTGAGAATGTAAGCTCCACCCAGATTTCCCGTGCATTAAGCGTGGATGCCTCCCAGATAGCAAAAGACCTATCTTTCCTTAATATTAAAGGCAAAACAAGAATCGGTTATGAAGTAGACATTTTGGTTGAAGCATTGTCAGACTTCCTTGGATTCACCCGTTCTCACAAGGCTTATGTCATAGGCACAGGCAGTCTCGGGAAAGCTCTTATACGCGACTCCGGACTTTCAAACTACGGACTGGAGATCGTTGCCGGGTTCGACGTCAACCCGGAGGTTATAGCACGCAAGGATCTTGGCGTGCCTATATATCATATTGACAAAATATACGATGTAATGGAAGAAAATCCGGCATCCATCGGCATCCTTACTGTTCCGGCTCAATCCGCACAGGAATGTGCGGATACCGCTATCGGTGCAGGAGTCAAGGCAATCTGGAATTTCTCACCATACAGGGTAAAAGTTGCTGAAGGTGTCGTGATGGCTAACACATCCATATATGCGCATTTAGCATTGATTTTCAACAGACTTGAAGAGAACCGTTAAAAATGAAGATATTCTGTATTCTCAAAAATAACGATGAAGCAGCCAATGACGACTTGAATTGGCACATGCTTCCCGATTCCTCCGTTTTACGTTCTGACAATCCATTTTTCGTGCCGGATTTTGATACTGATTTCAAGATTTATCCTGCAATAGCCGTCAGAATCGGAAGACTGGGGAAATCCGTGGCTTTCCGCTTCGCCCATCGCTACTATTCTGAAGCTACAATCTCTGTCACGGTAAGGGCTGAGAACCTGCTCGCCGATTTACGAGGCAAAGGGTTGCCGTGGGATCGCGCCGTTTCTTTTGATAAAAGTTGCATGATTGGCAACTTCATGCCTATAGACCGGTTATGCGACAACGAAAATGTCATTATAAACATAGACGGAAGGAGAATCGAAATAGACACGAGCAATCTGAGATCAGACATAGATAGTATTATAGCTGCGATCAGCGAGAACAATATCCTCAAGATCGGAGATGTCGTTCTAATTCCTGTTACAGGCGCTGACGGGATTTCATTGACACCCGGCATGGAACTGAAAGCTTACACTGACAATGAGAAACTTCTTGAAATAAGAATAAAATGAACCTCAACCGGCTTGTTGCATCATTTGTCGTTTTCCTTGTGTCCTCAGCTTGTCCTGAAGTTATTTCCGCATATACTTTCCAACAAAATTCCAATTTCAGTTCAGGCAAATGGATAAAGATAGAAATTGATTCTACCGGACTGTATCAGATTCCATACGATCAGCTCAAAGAAATGGGATTTGAAAATCCACAGGCTGTAGGAGTATATGGCAAAGGTGGGGTAATACAACCCTTAAACTTCGCGGAAACCGGAAAAGGATTGGCATATCAGGATGATATCAAACAGATTGCCATAATTCATGACAACCAATCACTTTATTTTTATGGCAAAGGAACGGAAGATATAACATTCGAAACAAAGGTATCCCCAACTTCCGGGAAAGACATACATCTCTTCAAAAGAGGAATGCTGAATATCTATTCAAATAGCGGTTATTATTTCCTATCAGACAAAGAAATCCCACGACTTGCCACAGAAGCGGCATATGAAGAGGATGCAACCATGTTGAGTTCCGGATATGGATACATATACCACGAAAAAGACATAAGCCATAATATCACTAACACCGGACAGCTTTTCTGGGGAGAAAGTTTTCTTTCCGGGAAACCGGCACTTAGCTGGACAAGCCGGACACCATATCTCTCCGACGGGACAGGCAGATTATCTTACAGACTATACACATCCCCTCTGTCAAGGGGAACGGTGGAAATATCCATAAAGGATTCAGAATCCACCTATAAACAGAGTTTCTCAACTCTCAGTGCCGACAAATTTTGGGATTATCCACCTTCGGCATCGAATATACCTATCGAATATGCTCTGAAACAGGCTGATAATATCACATTAAGCATAAACGCTATAAGCAACAACGCCGATTACCTCAATCTCGATTATTGGTTACTCACCTACCCCAAGGCACTCCCGGGAAATTCAGCACTCAAAGAAAATCCTGCAGAACAATATTCCTTCCCCACCCTCCCTGCCACAAGCTATAGCCTCGAACTTAGTGAAAGCCTTAAACTTCTTGACGTCACCTTTCCCGATGCAATCTCTTTAGGGAAACGCAGCTGCGAAGACCCCTCGAAAATAGGATTCCTGTCATCGGCAAGAAACTCATCGGTAATAATATATGATCCACAACGGAAACAGTTGCAAATAAAAAGCTGGCAACCGGTTGCCAACATCAATCTGCATGCCCTACATGCCGATGGAGCAGATCTGTTAATAATCACGACTCCACGCTTCCGCACATATGCAGACCGCATAGCCGACCTTCATCGCTCACATGAACATATAAAGGTTGCCGTAGCCACACCTGAGGAAATATATAATGAATTTTCAAGCGGAGTTCCAGATCCAATGGCATATAGGGCAATAGCCAAAATGTTATACCAGTCCTCGGGAAACCGGCTTAGAAACATTTTGTTGTTCGGACCGAGCGACCGCAACATTCGCCAGTCAATAGACGGTGAAAACCGATTCGACCGCATTATCGCAATGCAACAGGCAAACGCCACTCCCGGAAGGGCGGCAAGTCCTGCATATGATTTTTACGGCATAATGAAAGATGTCGTGAATAGTGAACAGCTACACCGGGAAACTATGGAAATCGGGGTAGGTCTTCTGTCATGCGAGTCAGAGATGGAATGTCAACGCGCCATCCGAAAGATCGAAGAATATCTTACGGACGACACTCAGGCATGGAGAATCAACGAAACCTTAACGGTCGGCGGACTTCACGATAATCACACCCATGGTCAACAGGCTGAAGATTTCGGGAACTATATCCGCAATTACTCCGGCATCGGGGGAATTTCACATTCAACTATAGCAATTGACGCATATGGCAATGAGGAAGCCCGACGGCGGTTTATCTCGCATCTTGAAAGCGGCAAGAACATATCTATATGGTTCGGACATGGAGCACGCACGATGCTGGGACAAGACAAAAATTTCTTCACCACATCCGAGGCAATAAACCTTAAAAACAGGCATCTCGGTTTCATGTACATGGGTGGCTGCGACTTCTCGATTCCTGATGCAAGATCACGCGGACTCGGAGAGACCATCGTGCTTGATTCGGAACGCGGCATGGCAGGGGCTATAGTAAGCACCCGCACGGCATGGTCAAACCAGAATTATGATCTCGGTAAAAGAATAATTGCAGGATGGCTGTCTCCATCGGGCAATGACACATCTCCCACCATCGGGGAGATCTATGCCTATTCCAAATCGGTTTCACCCTCAGCCAATTCAATGACGTTCATCCTGACAGGAGATCCCGCTTTGAGGGTCCCCTCTCCTATCAGAAAAATAAACATGTCAACTTCCCGAACTGCGTCTTGCGGAGAAAAAATCAAAGCGGAAGGCACAATAGTTGACAAGAGTGGTAAAACGGACAATTCATTTAACGGTAAGATTGTTCTCAAACTTATGGAACCATCAATGAAGTTAAGATCAAAGGATTATGTCACCGGAACAAGCTCCAAGCCTGTGAAAATAAATATAAACGGCAAGGACACGATTGTATATTACACCCTTGATGTCACATATGACACAAACCTGCTCTCGGCGACTGAGACCGAGGTGACAAATGGAAAATTCAGCACAGACTTGGTGATTCCCGGTAAGGCAGATAAATTCAAAGGCAAACAACTGAGACTTCATGGCGGAGCATTCGACAAATCCAGTTGGCTTGGCGCAGCGGGTTCCGTAGGAATAACAGTTTCCGATACACCTGCAAATGAAGAGATTATTGATAGAGAATCGCCAACAGTCGAACTCGTTTATGACAATGCCGGTCAGGCTATCCTCGTAAACGCTTATGATGAGACAGCACTTCCTCTTTCCCCGGCATCATACGAAGTTTCCGTAGATGGGAAACCGGCTCTCCTGACAACATCCGGATTCATGGAAGATGGGAACACCGGAAATCATTTTGAAGGGTATACCGATGTCTCCGACCTTACGGATGGTGTCCATTCCTATGCAATAAGAGTCCGGGATATCGCAGGCAATGTTGCATTTACTGAAATGGATTTTACCAAATGTCCGAGCAATGCAACCCTGTCGTTAAATCTTTCTACAAAGGCTGCCGTCGATGAAATTGAAATCTTCACTGACAGCGATTTCTCCGGAATTTTGGAGTTTGAAATCCGCAATTCCAAAGGAGAGACAATCATATCCAACTCAACTGAGATGAAATCCATTACATGGGATTGCAAAGATTCGGAAGGTAAGAAAGTTGAGACCGGTCTATATCGAGCAAGAATCCGGACATCAAACACCCCTGTCAAATATTCAGAATGGGTCAACTTCGCAGTGCTTGATTGAAAAATAAGTCAAAAGGGGTTCTAACAATAAAAGAATCAAATTTGAGTTTTACAGATAGAATGAAATTTAAATACAGAATATTGACAACATTGGCGGGATTTGCATTCGGAGCAGCATGCATGTCCGCCCAGAATGACATCAAGGATAACGAGTTCAATCCGGTGAACACCGGTGTCACCACTCTTTCTATTGCACCGGATGCCCGAGGCAGTTCCATGGGTAACCTCGGAGCGGCAACCGATCCGGATATGAACTCTCAATTCTGGAATCCCTCGAAATATGCATTCGGATATTCCACAGGAGGACTTTCGTTATCATATACCCCGTGGCTCCGCAAGATAGTAAACGACATATTCCTTGCGAACCTTGCAGGTTATTGGAAACCCGGTAGCGGAGACAATCAGGCTTTCAGCGCCTCCTTGAGATATTTTTCCCTGGGAGAGGTAACCACCGGATATGACACCGGAGAAAACGTAATGACCATAAATCCATATGAGTTTGCCTTGGACTTGGGATATTCCCGCAAACTGTCTGAAAAATTCTCTATGGGTGTCGTATTACGCTACATCTTCTCAGACCTTTCATACAACGACACCCAGACAGGCGAATCGAACACGCCTGCATCGGCATTCTCGGTAGACCTGTCGGGATATTATACGTCATATCCGATGATAGGACGCAGCGAGTGCCAGTTTTCTTGGGGATTCGACATTTCCAATATCGGTACGAAAGTAAGTTACGACCATGGTGCCTCTAACGCTTTCCTACCTACAAACCTGCGACTCGGAGCTAATTTCATGTTCCCCCTTGCCGATTACAACACTCTCGCGTTCGGTCTTGACCTCAACAAGCTCCTTGTTCCCACCAAACCTCGACAGAAAGATTTTGACACCTCCACCGCAGAGGGGCAACAGGAATATGAAGATGCTCTTGACAAATGGGAGAGCATGTCACCGATCACCGGTATATTCAAAAGTTTTTCCGATGCGCCCGGAGGCTTCAAGGAGGAATTGCAGGAGGTCGGTGTAAGTTTCGGTGCCGAATATGCCTACAATCAGCAATTTTTCGTTCGTGCCGGTTACAACTATGAGCATGCCAACAAAGGAGGCAGAAGTTACTTCGCATTCGGTGCCGGCTTCTCGCTCAACGTGGTTCAGCTCGATGCGTCATATATGCTTGCCACGGCACAGAGCAGCCCTCTTGACCAGACTCTCCGCTTCACCCTCACCTTTGACATGGACGGTCTCCGCGACCTCCTCGGAAAGAGACGAAAATAATTTGAGGCATTAGGCATTAGGCGTTAGACTTTAGAAGTTTAACCGAAAAAGCTTAAGTCCAAAACCTAAAACCTAAGGCCTAAGGCCTAAGGCCTAAAACCTACATAATATGTTAAACGCTATATATTGGAATGCTGACCCGATATTGTTTTCCCTCGGGCCTATATCGGTAAGGTGGTACGGACTGATGTTCGCCATCGGATTCACGGTTGGATATTGGTTAGTGGCAAAGATGTTCCGCCATGAGGGAGCACCTGAAAAATGGCTTGGAACGCTGTTGCTATACATAGTGGTCGCAACGATAGTAGGATCACGACTCGGTCATGTTTTCTTTTACGAATGGGGATACTATTCCCAACACCCTGCAGAGATATTCAAGATATGGGAGGGAGGACTTGCAAGTCACGGAGGCACTATAGCCAACATTATTGCCCTCTTCCTGTTCTCATGGCTGGTATCTAAAAAACCTGCATCATGGGTATTTGACAAAATTGTGATTGCAATCGCGCTCGTTGGCGGGCTTATTCGTCTCGGCAACCTCATGAACAGTGAAATCTACGGCGGACCTACAGATCTCCCTTGGGGATTCATATTCCTCCGGAATGGCGAGACCGTTGCAGCGCATCCCACACAGATATATGAAGCGCTATGTTATTTCCTCCTTTTCGGATTGCTCATGTGGATGTATTGGAAAAAGAATGCCGAGGAACGTCCATGGTTAATAACCGGAGTTTTCTTTATCGGCATTTTCCTCCCCCGCTTCCTTATTGAATATGTAAAAAACGTTCAGGTACAATCTGAATATGAAATGATAGCCAAATACGGCATGAATCTCGGACAGATGCTAAGCATTCCGTTTATCCTCATCGGAATCTTCCTGATCATATGGTCACTGACCCACCCCCGAAAGCACTTCACCTTTCCTAACCGCTTTGCCGACGAAAAGAAATAAGGTTGTTATGTTGAAAGTGGTTGGAGAATTATCTTCTAAACAAGTAAGTAAGTGATCCCATTAAACCGATAATAAAATGATTTTAATCTCACATAT
>CASBHZ010000003.1 GCA_949123685.1 uncultured Bacteroidales bacterium
ACTTCGCCAACGATGGTCTCGGGGCTGACAATCTTGGTTCCGGAGAGGGCGCCAAGGAGGAAGGTGAGGTAGGCATGAGCAGTTACCGTAACGACAACAAGCTTATTGCATTTTTCGGACGTGTAAACTATGACTATGCCGGACGTTATCTTTTCACAGCTTCTTTGCGTCATGAAGGTTCATCCAAATTCGGAAAGAATCACAAGTGGGGTAATTTCCCTGCCGTATCCGCCGGCTGGCGCATATCCGAAGAGGAATTTATGAAGGATACTTCCTCATGGTTGAATGAATTGAAGATACGTGCTGACTTCGGTGTCACCGGTAATCAGGAATTTGGTAGCTATCTGTCGCTTGACACAATGGGTTCTTTCGGCTATAGCTACTACAACGGACAGTGGGTGAAAGTGTGGGGACCCGGAAAGAATGTCAATCCAGACCTTCATTGGGAGAAAGGAAAGAACTGGAATATTGGTCTTGATTTCTCACTCTTCAATAACAGGCTCTATGGTTCGTTCAACTATTTCAACCGCCGCCAGCAGGATCTGTTAGGTAATTATCGGGTGCCAATGCCTCCTTATCTCTTCACTCACACCTATGTGAATGTGGGAACAATGAAGAACACCGGCTTTGAGTTCGATATCACCTTTAACGCTGTTCAGACACGTGATTTCACGTATACCATGAATTTCATAGGTACAACGCAATCCAACAAGTTTGTGGATTTCAGTAACTCCGAATTTGTAGGTAACGATTATTATGACGTTGCTTATACGGAAAATCCTTATCCGAATATTCCGCTCCAGCGAATTGAGAAAGGACGTTCTATCGGAAGTTTCTATATGTTCAAATATGCCGGTATCAATACCGATGGCGAATGGCTCATATATGACAAGGATGGAGACATCATCAAGGGTATTCAGGGTTCTGAGGCTGACCGCCAGTATGTAGGCAACGGCTTGCCCAAGTTCACACTCTCTACAAGCCACAATTTCCGCTATAAGAATTTTGACCTTTCCCTTTTCTTCCGTGGTGCGTTCGGTTTTGATATATTCAACATCCACGACTTCTATTACGGCACACGCAATTTCCCCGGAAACATGCTGTGTAAGGCATATCAGAAGAATGAGAAGGTTTCATCGAAACAGAATCCCATTGTTTCCGACTATTTCCTGGAACGCGGTGATTATTTCAAACTCGATCAGATCACGCTCGGCTACACGCTTCCCACGCCCAAGGCACGATTCATGGATCAGCTCCGAATTTACGGAACAGTCCGCAATGTGTTCACCATCACAAAATATAGTGGCATGGATCCCTCAAATTTCCAGATTAATGGTCTTACACCGGGTGCTCACGGCGGTCGTGGATATTATCCCACCACGCGTCAGTTCATAGTAGGCGTGCAGCTTGATTTCTAATTCCAAGTAAAAACCAAGAATTAATTAAAAATGAAACCATATAAATATTTAGCGGGCTTGGCTATGGCTACGTTGACATTGTCCGGATGTACGAATCTTGACGAGACAGTGTATGACCAGATAAGCTCCAACAACTATTTCAACACGAAAGAAGACGTAATTGCTATGGCGTTCCGTTCTTTTGAGCACGGCTATTGGACAATAGTGCCACGCTTCAGGATTCAGGAGCTTCCGGGTGACCAGCTTATCATTCCCCGGCGCGACGGAAGCTGGGACGATGGCGGTGTGTGGCGTCAGTTCCATTATCACACATGGACTCCCGATATCGCGCGTCATGTGCATGACGAATGGGATTCCTGTTTTGCAGGAATCGGACAATGTAATTTCTCTATCGACAGATTCAACGAGCTCGATCCTGCAAAATTCGGATTCTCTGAAGAGGAGTTCAATTCATTAAAGACACAGAACAGGGTGTTGCGTTGCTGGTATTATATCCGTCTGCTTGACGCATTCCGCAATGTGCCCTTCTCAGTGAGCTATGATGATCCGTCGAAGAACAGCATGGCTCAGGTTCCGCCGGAATTTATATTCAACTTTGTAGAGACCGAGCTTAAGGAATCCATTCCTTTGCTCTATAAGAAAGAAAGCCTTGGTTCCGGCTCGCAGTATGCCAATCTCTGGACGCAGGGAGGAGCGGCAGCTTTGCTCGTGAGGTTGTATCTCAATGCTAAAGAATGGATCGGGGTTGATCGTCTTGCTGATTGTGAGAAGGTTGCGCAGGATATTGTTGACGGCGTTTATGGTGCCTATAAGGTTGATGACCGTTGGGATGCGCCTTTTGATTCAGAGAATGACAAATGCGACGAACTCGTATTCTTCTTCTCAGGCTCTTGCAATTACACAAGCTGGCACTATCATCAACTATATAACTGGGGCGTGCCATCCAATTCAGAACTTTTCTTTAACGACTATAAGGTGAAGCATGGCGGACATAACGGAGAGTTTGTATGCTCGCCGAGTTATGACCCTACGGGCAAGCTTTATGATTTTGAACTCGGCATGACGGTGCAGAAATTCAGGAAATATCCCGGAGATGTGCGTCTGGCGAAATATAAGAATCTCGGAGGAGGTAAACGTGAGGGAATGTTCCTTTTCGGCAATCTTGAATATACTCAGAACGGAATTAAGCGTAAGTTGAAGGCTCCGGAGATGCCATATGACCTTTGCATCCGTGATGCCGTGGGACAGTTCCATTACACGAAAGAAGACAAATGGCTTACATCCGCGAATAGCGACATGACCACCGGTGATTATAACTCCGGATGGTACACGGTGAAGTATCCGATGTATAGCGACACGGATCCGGGTGCCGGAGAAGGTGACTTTGCGGAAATCCGTCTGCCGGAGATCATATACGCTCTTGCAGAGTGCAAGCTTCGTAGGGGAGATGCAACGGGTGCCGGTAAACTTCTCAACAGTGTGCGCCGACGTTATTATCCCAAGGCAATGCTCAGCCATGTGCTGTATGCACCTGAAGGTAATGTGGATCTTGATATGGACGAGATGCTTGACGAGTGGGGACGTGAGTTCTTGGCAGAGGGACGCCGCCGTATAGATTTGATCCGTTTCGGAAAATTCTGCACCGGAAAATGGTGGGACAAGAATCCGGATGCCGACGACCATGCGAAGATATATCCTGTGCCGCGCGTTCAGATCACAACCAATCCCGCGCTCAAGCAGAACCCCGGCTATAATTAAACAGCTTCTAAATTGAGTAATGAATAACGAAATCAAAGACATGAAGATATTTAAATTAACATCGTTGGCAGCAATTGCAGCAATCATGCTTTTGGGTCTGTGCACTGCAAGTTGCGATGAAGAGAGGGATCTCGTGGTTATCGAGGGAAATATACCCATCAAGACATCCACTCTTTATATAGTGGGTGATGCCACTCCTGCTGCATGGGATATCAATAATCCGGTGCTTTTGACAACCAGTGCGGAGGATCCACTTGTGTTCATCTACGAGGGGAATCTGACAAAGGGTGAGATGAAGGCATATCTGACTCCCGGAAACTGGGAGTCACCATGCGTGCGTCCGATGACAGCCGGTTCTCCAATAAGTAAAGCCAACATTGACAAAGAGCCGTTTCAGCTTTATTCCGGAGGTGAAGACCTCAAATGGTCGGTGAAAGATTCCGGTAACTATCGGCTTGTGTTCGACTTGCGTAATTGGACATTCAGCACCACGTATCTCGGATTATGAAACACAGGACTTATAAACAGGTAGTTTTAGGTTGCCTATGCGGTTTCCTTGCCCCGGCTTTTTTGTGTCGGGGTGGGGAGATCCATACTCACAAAGCTCCGCTTTATTGGTCAGTTTATGAGTATGCCCGAGAAATGGAACTTGCAGGCATACCGTATCATGAGATGGATCTGTCTTCGGCTCAGTGGGATGCCGTGATCGACATGATGTCGACCAAATTCAAGTCTCATGGTTACGACATGATCTGTACTGACGGGTTCCTGCCTCAGACGGCACGTGACGGAAGTGTCTATATGACACATTACGGCTCCATGCCGTTGAAGACACTGATTTCCAAATGCCGGGTCAATGGCATGAGGGTTGGAGTCTACGACAATCCCTTATGGATAAAGGGGGATCTTGATGCAAAAGTTCCGGGTACGGACTATACATTACGTTCCCTGACACGCAATCCTCAGGATCAGGTGCTTTATCCGGAAGTTACGGATCGCCCCGATTTCACATGGGTTGTTACGGATCATCCCGGGGCGCGAGAATATATCGACGGCTTTTTCAAGCATTACCATGACATGGGAGTGAATTTCGTAAGGATGGACTTCATGTGCTGGTATGAGGATGGCGATCCGGGACGCGATTATCCGGTGACGTGCGGTTACGGCAGAGAACGTTATGAACTCGGACTTTCCTATATACGCGAGTCTGCGGCAAAATATGGTATATTCACATCCATTGTGATGCCGGAGCTTTATAACGATGCGGAATTGGAAAGTAAGTATTGCAATATGACCCGCATCGTTCAGGATACCAACATAGGTGGCTGGCATCATTTCTCCTCTTTCAACAGGGGTAAGATTTATGACCGCTGGCCTTATGCCGACAATCAGTTTGACGGCTTCACCCATTGGAGCCATATCGGGGGAAAGGGGAAGATTATCCTTGACGGAGACTTCTTGCGTCTCAACAAATGTGATAATGACGACGAACGTCGTTCGCAGGTGTCGCTGCAATTGATTGCCGGTGGTCCGGTGGCGATTGCAGATACGCCGGAAACAATCGGAGACTTGTCCCAATTCTATACCAATGATGAATTGCTTGCACTGAATAAGGATGGCTTTGTGGGTAAACCTTTGTCCGATGTAGTCAACAGCGAGAAAAGTTGTCGCTGGTGGGGGACAATGACTAATGGGGACGTGGTTATTGCCATGTTCAACAGGGAATCGGTTTCAAGGACAATGAGTATGAATCTGGAAGAAATAGGTCTTGTGGGATCATATCGTGTCCGAGACCTTTGGGCACATGTCTACGAAGGGACTGTGACCGGGACTTATAAGGTTCAAATTCCCGCCCATGGCTGCAAGGTGGTAAGGCTTATGGCGGAAGATGCTCCATATCCGGGAGAGATATATCTCGTCGGAAAGGCTACCCCCGCTTATTGGAATATAGACCAAGCCAGTGAAACGCTTCGTGAAGATGACGGCACATTTCTTTATCGAGGTCCATTGTTTCGCGGTGAGATAAGGTTTGTAAGCGAACGGGACTGGCATTCTGTAAATTATATGCCTGAACACAATGGCACATGGCTCACGGATGGAAACAAAGTGGAAGTTTTCAATGGAGATCCCCATGAGTTGGCAAAACATTGGTGGGTAAATGAAAGCGGCACATATGAGGTAAGAATCAAGGTGTCTGCTTCGGGCAATATGGCATCAGTTTCGGCACTACGCATTGGAGATCTGCCTCCGATGGTGACTATGCTCGGTGCCGCATCCGGCTTTTGGGAAAGCGCATACGCTCCGGTTATTTATCCTCAGGAGGGGTCTTCCGACATTTTCGTATGGGAGGGCGCGGTGAAACCTACTGCTGACAGGAAGCATTTCAAGTTTGCAGCAAGTCCCGGAGAACCGGCGGAAACAACATTCATGATTCCGGAAACGGTGGATTATAACGGAAATGTAAAGACTGTTAAAATAGGGAAAACCTATAAATACCGTGAAGAAATCGGAGGTGGCAGTGATCATTTCTGGGGATTCGCACCTTTTGATTGCGGACATTGTAAAGTGATTGTCAACAAGTCTGACAAGACCGTGTCCTTTTTAGACAGGCACACGTCGGCAATATGGCAGACCGGTGTTAATTCCGCACTGAAGGCTTATTTCCGGGGAGAAAACCTTATTGTGGAGAGTGCCGATGAAGAAGTGGAGGTTTATGACCTTTCCGGTCGCTGCATTGCGCGGACGGATACCGGCAGGCTTTCTGTGAATTGCCCGTCTGCAGGTATATATATCGTGCATTCAGGCGGTCACACTCTCAAACTTGTAAAATGATTAACCGAATCAGAATTTTTAATAAGTAAGTGTTGGAAATTAGCTTATATTAAATTTTAGGAGATTTTGAGATGATTTCATGATTCCGAAGAAGGAGCATAGCGGGCTATGCGACTGATGAGAAATCATGAAAGCATCCAAAAGATTCAAAATTTAAATAAGCACAGCATTTACTTATTATAAACTAATTTTCAATACTTACTTATGAAAAGATTTATTAACACGAAAAAGATAATAACAGCATTGTTTTGCGCCTCTATGGCGATTACGGTTTCGTGCAAGGATAATAATGTGGAGGGACCGGTCGGACCCACTCCTGATCCTGCTCCGGAACTGCCTGAATTGCCTGTTCCTGGTGATATTCATAAATATAAGGCTCCGCTTTATTGGACAATCTATGAATATGCACGAGAGATGGAGCTTGCCGGAATCCCGTATGATCAAATGGACTTGAGTTCTGATCAGTGGGATGCCGTGATCGACATGATGGCTACTAAGTTCAAGCCCTATGGCTACAACATGATATGCACCGACGGTTTTCTTCCACAGAAAGCAAGAGACGGAGGCATTTACATGTCGCATTATGGCTCGATGCCCCTTAAAGAGCTTGTGCGTCGTGCCAAGGAAAAGGGACTGAAAGTCGGTATCTATGACAACCCATTGTGGATCAAGGGGAATCTTGACAGCAAGGTGCCCGGAACAAATTATTCTTTACGCTCGCTGACACGCAATCCGCAAGATAAAGTGCTTTATCCTGACGTTACGGACAGGACTGATTTCACATGGCTTGTCACCGATCATCCGGGAGCACGTGAATATATCGATGGCTTTTTCAAGCATTACCACGACTTGGGTGTGGATTACATAAGGATGGACTTCATGTGCTGGTATGAGGATGGCGATCCGGGGCGTGATTATCCGGTGACTTGCGGTTATGGCAGAGAGCGTTATGAGCGCGGTCTTGCCTACATCTGTGAGTCTGCTTCCAAATACGGTATTTTCACATCTATCGTGATGCCTGAACTTTACAATGACGGCGAATTGGAAAGGAAATATTGCAACATGACCCGTATCGTTCAGGATACGAATATAGGAGGTTGGCATCATTTCTCTTCTTTCAACAGGGGCAGGATATATGACCGCTGGCCTTATGCCGACAATCAGATGGACGGTTTCACGCACTGGAGCCATATAGGCGGAAAGGGGAAAATTATCCTTGACGGTGATTTCCTTCGCCTTAACAAATGTGCCAATGACGATGAACGCCGTTCACAGGTGTCACTGCAGCTGATAGCCGGAGGTCCTGTGACCATCGCCGACACCCCCGAGACTATAGGAAATCTTGACAAGTTCTATACCAATGAAGAGCTCCTTGCCTTGAATACCGACGGATTTATAGGAAAACCATTATCTGACGAGATCGACAGTGAAGGAAGCTGCATATGGTATGGCACGATGAGCAATGGAGATGTCGTGATGGCGATGTTCAACCGTGAAGAGG
This sequence comes from uncultured Bacteroidales bacterium, assembly GCA_949123685.1. The sequence continues at coordinate 7,510 of CASBHZ010000003.1, forward strand.
CTCCTCGCAAAATGAGCGTGAACCTTTCGGAAATCGGACTTTCCGGAGAATATAAAGTGCGAGACCTTTGGAAACATGCCGATGAATCCGCTGTTGAATCCGTTTTCACGGTTACTGTCCCGCGACATGGTTGTAAAGTTGTTAAACTCACAAAATAAATTATTTAATTAACCTTAAAAGTTATGAAACAAAATTTACTTAAGGCTATGGCATTAGGTGGTGTCATGCTGTTGAACGCAGTCTCTATTTCTGCTGCAATTCCCGAACATCTTTATATGGTAGGCGAAGCTTCACCAAGTCTGTGGCATATTGATCTGGCTCAGGAAATGACTAATGAGGGCGATGGGGTGTTCAGCTATCGCGGTAACCTTTATAATCAGAACCTTCAGTTTATTGATGCAAGAAACTGGGATGGCGTTCGTTATGTTCCGGAAAATTCAGGCACATGGCTTATTAATGCACACGAGGCGAACGTTATAAGTGCTGTCGGGAATGAAAACCGTTGGTGGGTGACAGAGCCGGGAACCTATGATGTTAAAGTCTATTTTAGTGATAACGGTGAATCTGTGATGATAACTGCGCAATGGGTTGACGACTTGTCTCCGTTGGTTGTTCCCCTTGGAGCTGCCACAGGTCAGTGGGACACGGCATCTGTTCCTCCCACATTCAACATTTATCCTGAAAAAGGAACCGAGGATGTATTCGTATGGGAGGGTACGCTGTCTCCTAATGACGGTTGCTGTCATTTTAAATTTATCTCCTATCCGAGTAATTATTGGGAGACTTGGTTCTATGTTCCATCCGAATTGGATTTTAACGGAAACGTGAAGCTTGTAAAGGCGGGAGAAACATATCCGGTAAGAAGAACTTGGGGCAATAGTGAAAACGCTCAAGACCATTTCTGGGGATTCCCGGCAGAGGCATGCACTCCTGATAAAAAATATAAGGTGACACTTAACCTTGATGAGAATACAATAAAATTTGAGAACATTATAGAGTCAGGAGTTACTGAAATTGCCGGAACTGAATTGAAAGCAAGTTTTGTTGGAGGTAATCTTGTTGTAGAAGGCGCTTCAACAGGAATTGAAGTCTATGACATATCCGGTCGTAAGGTAGCTCAATCACACGGCGGATCACTTACCGTTGCCGGTCTTTCCAATGGTGTTTACGTTGTGAAGACAGGAGGCAAGGCAGTCAAGATTGCGAAATAATCGTTTTGAATATTGAGGCTTTAGGTTTTTTTTAGGGTCTTTAGAGTCTTTAAGGTCTTTAGGGTCTTTGGAGTCTTTAAAGTCTTTGTGAAAAACCTAAAGCTTCTTTTAATTTTTATTGTCGGTTTTAATAAATCATACTATTCTTAATTATTCTTTCTAATAGGCATGAGGAAATTTTTAATGACCATTCTGGCATTTTTTGTAGTTTTTAATCTCTATTCGGGAAATTACAAGTTGTCAGAGATCAATATCCGGGATCCGTTTATTCTTACAGACACCGTTGAAGGACGGTATTATATGTATCGAACTTCCGATTCCATAGATTCCAATGGAAAAATCAGGGGTGGTGTGGAAGTTTTCATGAGCCGTGACCTTGAAAACTGGGAAGGACCGAAGACGGTGATGCGCATACCAGACGGCAACGCCCTGACCGGAACGGTATGGGCTCCGGAGGTGCATGCCTATAATGGACAATATTACCTTTTAGCCACGATCAACAGTGACATAAAATGGAAAAAAAGTCAACCCGGCTGGGGCGATTTCACTTTGCGCGGCACTCAGATATTTCATTCCACTTCACCGGAGGGACCTTTCGTGCCTTTTGACAAGTTTCCTCACACCCCCGACATGATGGCACTTGACGGCACGCTCTGGGTTGAGGATGGGAAGCCCTATATGGTCTATTGTCATGAATGGGTGGAATTGGGCGACGGCACCATGGAACTTATAGAACTTACGCCCGACCTTTCCAAGACAATAGTGCCGTCAAAAGTCCTTTTCAATGGCTCCGCTCCGGAATGGTCAACGGGTATGCAGCCGTCTCCCGGCTCGCCACGTGGATACGTCACTGACGGATGCTACCTTTACCGCACGGGAAAAGGGAAGCTGCTGATGATCTGGTCAAGCTTCGGCAAAGACGGTTACGCTATCGGTATTGCCGAATCGGCTACCGGCTCAGTGAAGGGACCATGGATCCAACATGAAAAACCTTTCTTCCCCGATAATGGAGGGCATGGGATGATTTTCAAGACCCTGTCGGGAGACCTCTGTCTCATCCTGCATCAGCCCAACGATCCCTTGGGTGCCGAACGGGCACATATCTATCCTCTTGAAGACACAGGCGACACCCTAATGTTAAAATCAAAATCCAATCATACCAAATGAAACCACTGCAAACCTGCCTTCTTGCCGCCTCTGCAATCCTGGCGCTCAACGGCAACGCATCTATCTACAGGATTGTCTCTCCATCCGGAACCGTGACTGCGGAGATTATCAACGAAGGTGACCTGTCATGGCGTGTCAGCCATGACGGAAAGGAGGTCCTTTCGAAATCCCCCATATCAATGACCCTCACCGACGGCACAGTCTGGGGACAAGGAGCACGCGTGTCCGGATCCTATAAAACTTCAGTCAACAACACCATAAACGCTCCATTCTCACAGTCTTCAACCATGCCCGACAGCTATAACGGAATCACGCTGAAGATGAAAGGAGACTGGAGTCTGGAATTTCGAGCCTACGATGACGGAGTGGCATATCGTTTTGTCAGCAACCGCAAAAAGCCTTTCGAGATCACTGCCGAGCAGGTTGAGTTCAATTTCCCGGATGATTTCACGGCAACCGTGCCGTATGTGCGTGGCGGTTCCGATGAAGACATGCAGTCGCAATTCTTCAATTCATTTGAAAACAAGTATACCGTGACTCCGCTATCCGGATTGAATCCACGTCGCTTGTCATTCCTTCCACTTGCCGTCAATGCAGGTAACGGGATAACCATAGCGATCACCGAGACTGACCTCCGGGATTATCCCGGACTTTACCTCTACAATCCGGACGGGACCATGTCGTTGAAGGGTAAGCATGCTCCATATCCAACAAAGACCGAAGACGGAGGATACAACAATATCCAGTCGGTAGTTACGGCTACTGCCCCATATGTCGCCAAGGTGTCATCTCCACGCACATTTCCATGGCGCATCCTTGCCATCGGGAAAGACACTGAAATCGCCTCCACCAACCTCAGTTACCTTCTTGCTGAGCCTTCGCGCATAGCGGACACTTCCTGGATCAAGCCCGGCAAAGTTGCCTGGGACTGGTGGAACTGCTGGAATATTACCGGCGTTGACTTCGAGGCAGGCATCAACACGCCGACCTACAAGCATTATATTGACTTCGCTGCCGATAACGGCATAGAATATGTCATCCTTGATGATGGTTGGGCTGCAGGAAAAGGGGAGGATCTGTTTGTCATAAATCCCGATATAAATCTTGAAGAAATCATTTCATATGCCAAAGGTAAAGGTGTCGGCATTATTCTCTGGGCGGGTTATCGCGCATTCGAACGTGATCTTGAAAAAGTATGCAGGCATTATTCGGAAATGGGAGTCAAGGGTTTCAAGGTGGATTTCGAAGATCGTGACGACCAGCTCATGACAACTTTCAACCATCGTGCCGCCGAGGTCGCAGCCAAGTATCATCTCGTGCTTGACATTCACGGGGCATACAAGCCCGCCGGCATCAACCGGACATGGCCTAATGTCCTGAACATGGAAGGTGTCAACGGGCTTGAGAATATGAAATGGTCAGACCTTGACACATTCGATATTATACAATACGACGTGACCATGCCCTATCTCCGTCAGATAGCCGGTCCGGTGGATTATACGCAAGGCGCGATGAATAATGCAAACAGGCAGAACTTCCGTCCCGTCCATGCCCAACCGATGAGCCCCGGCACACGCGCACACCAGCTTGCCCTCTATATGGTTCTATATTCCCCTCTGAACATGCTTTGTGACTCCCCGTCCAACTACCGGCGCGAGCAGGAATGCACCGACTTCATATCGTCCGTACCCACCGTATGGGACGAAACCGTGGTTCTTGATGGCAAGATGGGTGAATATATAGTCACGGCGCGCCGCAAGGGAAATGAATGGTACATCGGTGGTATTACGAACTGGATACCACGGGAACTTGAAATAGACCTCACTCCCCTCAGACTGGGGGGCACCCGTGAGATGACACTCTTCACAGACGGGGTGAATGCTCACCGCAACGGCAACGATTACCGGAAGGAGATCGTATCCCTGAAAAATGAGGGGACCCTAAAAGTGAAGCTTGCGCCAGGTGGCGGTTTCGCAGCCCATATAAAATGAACGAACAATAAAAATTGATTAACCAAATAATATTATGAGACGAATAATAAACATTGCAGTGGCGTTTGTATCCGTATTCTCCATTTCTGCAACTCGGCATAACCCGGTTGCAAATCCGGAGGCTGTCGTTACGGAAGGAACTGTACGTTTCACGGTTCTCACTCCGGAGATGATCCGTATAGAATACAGCCCCTCGGAAAAGTTCGAGGACAGGGCAACATTTACTGTAGTTAACCGTAACCTGCCTGTGCCACATTTTACAAAATCGGAGGATAACGATTTCTTATACATAACAACGGATAAACTCAAACTGAGATACCGCAAGGGCACAAATCCCTACTTCGAACCTAACCCTCCGGGTAACCTCAACATAACTATGGACCTTAACGGCACACCCGTGACATGGTTCCCCGGACAGGGAGATGGTCGCAACCTCAAGGGCACCTGCCGCACGCTTGACCGTTGCTTCGGCGACGGTTACCGCTCACAGTTGGAGAACGGACTGGTTTCACGTTCGGGATGGGCTGTGATTGATGATTCTCCTCAATGTGTGCGCCCCGACGGGAGCCGTTCGCTCGCCCTCGTTCCTGATGAGACAGGTGTAGACTGGGTTGCTCCTCGCGATGACAAAGCTGCCCTCGATCTCTATTTCATGGGTTATGGTCACGACTACAAACGTGCGCTGAAAGATTATACGCTCATCGCCGGTAAGATGCCGTTGCCGCCGGACTATGCTTTCGGCTATTGGTATAGTAAATATGAGAACTATTCCGCCGATGATTACCGCAACATCATCAAGAACCTTAAAGAGAATGATATCAACACCGATGTCCTCATTCTTGATATGGATTGGCACTGGAACGGTGACCCCAACCCCAAAATGTCTAACGGACGTGGCGGCTGGACGGGATGGAGCTGGAACACCAACCTGATTCCTGACCCCACAAAGCTGCTGAAGGATATACACGGTAGCGGACTTCATCTCGCGCTCAACCTCCACCCTGCTATGGGTGTGGACTCGTCGGAAGACAACTTCCGGGGCATGGCAACGGACATGGGACTGAATCCCGACACCACTAAAGTGATTCCATGGAAACTCGAAGATACAAATTTCTACAAGGCATTTGCAAACAACTTCCTGCGTCCGTTCGAGAAGCAGGGCGTTGACTTCTGGTGGCTCGACTGGCAGCAGCACCTCACCAGCCCCTATACGGATGGACTCGGAGAGACCTTCTGGTGTAACCATGTTTTCTTCAATGACATGAAGAAAAACCGTCCCGACCGCCGTCCGATGATCTTCCACCGCTGGGGCGGACTTGGAAGCCACCGTTACCAGATCGGTTTTTCCGGCGACACTTTCATCAATTACGCTTCGCTCGCCTTCCAGCCTTATTTCACCGCCACCGCATCCAACGTATGCTACGGTTATTGGGGACATGACATAGGAGGGCACATGTATGACAGCAGCTATCCGGTGAACGACCCCGAACTCCTGCTCCGCTGGTTCCAGTTTGGAGTGTTCACGCCGATTTTCCGTAGCCACGCCGCCATAGGCACATGGATCAACCGCCAGATATGGACCTACGACAATTTCCCGCAGCTCAATGCTACAGTGAAACTGCGCTATGCACTGTTCCCCTATATCTACACCATGGCGCGCAAAAGCTATGACACCGGTGTCGGCATATGCCGTCCGATGTATTACGACTATCCCGAACAGGACGAGGCATATACTTTCGAAGGTCAGTATTTCTTCGGAGACGACATTCTTGTTGCCCCTGTAGTGGAACCATCTTCAGCAGGAGTGAGCAAGAAGCGGATCTGGTTCCCTGAAGGTAACTGGTGGTCGGTTGCAGACAACAGGATGATCAAGGGTAATTCCATACAGACACTTGACTTCACACTCGACCAGATACCATATTTTTACCGCGAAGGCGCTATAATCGTGAACAATCCCGCGGAAGTGAAGAGCACTACCGAACGTCCGGAAAAGCTGATTGTCAACATTGTTGCAGGGAAAGACGGCGAGACTACTCTCTACGAAGATTCCGGTGATTCCAATGATTATGACAGCAACTTTGCCAACACACGTTTTTCCCAGAAGACTGTCGGTTCAAAGGCTATCTATACAATAGGAGCACGTGAGGGCACTGCTGACCGTCTTCCTTCTAAACGCGGCTATCAACTTCGCATCTACAACACGGCTGCGCCTGCAGGCGGGAAAGCCAAAGTTGACGGCAAGAATGTAAAGACCGGATATGACGCTGCGGCGCGTTGCACCATTGTTGATGTACCATCGGCAAAATGTGACAAACAGCGTGAAATCACAATAGAATATTAAAATATCTTTTGATAAGTAAGTGTTGGAAATTAGCTTATATTAAATTTTAGGAGATTTTGAGATGATTTCATGATTCCGAAGAAGGAGCATAGCGGGCTATGCGACTGATGAGAAATCATGAAAGCATCCAAAAGATTCAAAATTTAAATAAGCACAGCATTTACTTATTATAAACTAATTTTCAATACTTACTTACGTAATGAATAAGTATTTTTTAGCGGCGGTTTTATTTGCCGGGGCGATTAATTTCGCCTCGGCTTATAAGCCTGCCGGAAACAATATAATGACGACATGGGGCGAGAATATCGACCCCGCAAATATCTGGCAGGAATATCCGCGTCCGATAATGGAGCGCGAGGATTGGCAGAACCTTAACGGACTATGGGACTATGCGATAGTCTCCAAGGATTCTCCCCGACCAAAGGAATGGCAGGGTGAAATACTTGTGCCATTCTGTGCAGAATCAGCATTGTCGGGTGTTGGGAAAGAGGTAGGAGAGGAGAATGCCCTGTGGTATAAACGCAGTTTTTCCGTTCCCTCTTCCTGGAAAGGCCGCGACGTGATGTTGAATTTCGGAGCGGTAGACTGGCAGACGGACGTGTGGGTGAACGGAGCTAAGGTTGGCTCGCACACAGGCGGTTACACCCCGTTTAGCCTGAACATCACCCAGGCTTTGAAATCCAAGGGAGACAATGAGGTTGTTGTCAGGGTTTGGGATCCCACCGATAAAGGTCACCAGCCGAGGGGGAAGCAGATATCAAAACCCGAACTGATATGGTACACACCGGTGACAGGTATCTGGCAGACGGTGTGGCTTGAACCGGTGGCGCGGAAACATGTAGCCGGTCTGCGTATACTTCCTGATATTGACAGAAATACTCTCAAAGTGGATGTAAATCCATCTGAAAAAATCAGCAACGGCATGGTGGAGGTAGTTGTCAAAGACAATGGAAGGCAAATAGCTTCCGGACGCGCTGTTACGGGAGAGTCTGTAATTGTAGATATGCCTTCTGACATAGAATTATGGTCACCGGAGAATCCGAAGCTCTATGATCTTGAAATCAAGCTAATGTCAGATGGCAAGACGCTTGACAAGGTTGACAGTTATGCGGCAATGCGGAAGTTCTCGATGAAAATGGGTGACAAGGGGGTTGTGCGCCTTCAGCTTAATAACAAGGACCTTTTCCATTACGGATTGCTGGACCAGGGATGGTGGCCTGACGGTCTATACACCGCGCCATCTTACAAAGCAATGGTCTTTGACGTGGACAAGACAAAAGACTGGGGCTACAATATGATCCGCAAGCATATAAAGGTTGAGCCCGCATTGTGGTACACTTATTGTGACCGTAACGGCATCATCGTTTGGCAGGATATGCCGAGCGGCGACAAAGATCCGGAATGGCAAGGACGTAATTATTTCGATGGCGAGGAACTTGAGCGCACTCCGGAGAGCGAGGCTAACTACCGCAAGGAATGGCGCGAGATCATGGACTGTCTCTACAACTATCCCTGCATCGCCATGTGGGTGCCGTTCAACGAAGCCTGGGGACAATTCAAGACCAAAGAGATTGCGGACTGGACTAAAAATCATGACCCGTCACGTCTTGTGAACCCGGCAAGCGGAGGCAATTTCTATCCTTGCGGTGACATATTGGACGTGCACTGCTATCCCTCACCTCCCGTGACACATGTCTATGACGCGAAACGAGCGAACGTGCTCGGCGAATACGGAGGCATAGGAATGGTGGTCAACGGTCATATCTGGGCACCGGACCGGGAGTTCAGCTATATCAACTGCAAGACCCCGGCGGAGTTGACTGACCGCTATATCGGCTACGCAAACTATCTTGACCATCTTGCCAAGGAATGGTTTGTAGGCGCTGTGTATACGCAGACAACGGATGTAGAGATTGAAGTTAACGGACTTATGACCTACGACCGCAAGGTGATAAAGATAGATGAAGACAGAATCCGGGAGGTTAACAAAAGGATAATAAAGAATCATAGCAAATGAAAATTTTGTCAGTAATTGCATCGGCAACCGTGATAGTTGTGTCTTCGTTGACGATGCACGCGAAGATAGAATTGCCATCTGTCTTTTCCGACAATATGGTGGTTCAGCAGAATGCAAAGTTGACGGTGGCAGGAAAGGCAAAGCCATTGTCGACGGTAACATTCCGTTCCGATTGGGAGGGTGGTGAATGCAAAGCCAAAGCCGACAAGGAGGGACGTTTTGTTATGAAAGTTCCGACTCCTCCTGCGGGAGGTCCCTATACCATCATCGTTGATGATGGCACCGGAGAGAAGAAAATACTGCAGAATGTCTTGTCGGGAGAGGTGTGGCTTTGCTCCGGACAGTCGAATATGGAATTTCCCGTGAAAGGAGACTGGGCACAAGTGATGGATGCAGATCGTGTCATTGCCACGATGCAACGTCCGGCACTCCGCCTGTTGCAGATCAGGAACACGACTTCCGTAACCCCCGTCGATGACGCTTCTGTTGAATTTGGTTGGGTGGAATCATCTCCCGCTGCAGCTTCATTCTCAGCTATCGGCTATCTATGCGGCAGGATGCTTCAGGATTCATTGAATGTCCCTGTTGGCATAATTGATGCCACATGGGGTGGCACACCTGTGGAAGCATGGACTCCAAATGAGTATCTCAAGGATGTCCAGGGATTTGAGTTTTACCACGAACAGCTCGCAGCAGGAAAGGATGAGCAAGGTTTGATAGATGCCGCAATGGGAAAGGTATATGACGGCTATCGCAATCCGGAAAAAATGTCTTATCCCTATGACAAGGCGGTAATGCAGAAAGGTAAAGCCTGGGGAAAGATGCCTGTGCCGTCTTTGTGGGAAAACAATGTGCTCCCCGGTTTCGACGGGATTGTTGTCATGCAGTTTGAGCTTGACCTGCCTGCGACAGCCGCCGGAAAACCGTTGCAACTGTGTCTTGGAGCTGTTGATGATTGGGACATGACTTATTTCAACGGCAAACTTGTGGGTAGTGGACGTATATTCGACCAACAACGAGACTACCGTGTTGACGGAAATCTTGTAAAGGGGGGTAAAAATGTCATTACAGTCGAGGTTATCGACAATGCCGGCGGAGGTGGTATATGGAAATCCTCCTATGCTGTTGTTGACGGAACAAGGTATAGCCTTGACGGGGAATGGAGCTATGCAGTGCTTTCTGACTTCTCACAAATGGACATGGCTTATCAGCTGCCGGATACCCCACATTATCCGTCGGTGCTATATAATGCCATGATCGCGCCATTGACAGGGATGCCCTTGGCAGGGGTGTTCTGGTATCAAGGGTGTGCCAATGTAGGGCGAGCCGCACAATATGAAGTATGTTTCAAGAATATGATAGAGGGTTGGAGAAAATCTTTTGACAATTCTTCCCTCCCTTTCTATTTCGTGCAGTTGGCGGGATTCCAGCAACCTGTAACGGTGCAGCCTGAATCAGAATGGGCTTTGTTGCGCCATGCGCAGTCGAAGGCTCTTCAGTTGCCGAATACCGGAATGGCAACAGCCATAGATCTCGGTAACCCGGTGGATATTCATCCTGCAAATAAGCAGGAAGTGGCGCGACGGCTGTCGTTGCTTGCTCTTGACAAGACATATGGTCGAACTCAAGCATGTGAGGCTCCCCGCTGTGTTGATACTAAAATCGGCAAAGGGTATATAGACCTTACTTTTGACAATGACATCAATACGGAAGGAGGAGTGGCTATAGGCTTTATCATAAAAGATAAATCCGGAAAATGGGCATATGCCAATACGCAGATTGTTTCTAACAAGACAATTAGATTATCTTCACCGTTGATAAACAATCCGGTTGCCGTCAGATATAACTGGGCGGACTATCCCGGTGGAAATCTAACCGGAAGAACCTCTGGCTTGCCCGTGACACCTTTCGCAACAGATATTTGAAATCTATTTTAAAGCAATTTACTTAAAACTGATAATATGAAGAATTATAGACATATCCTTAATGTCTTTCTATTTTGTGTTAAAAATAACTTATATGGCGTGAAATGTGTTATAGATTGTTAATCAGACTGTGTATATCCGCTAAAAATAAGTCTTTTAAATAGAGAAGTTATTCTAATAACTTCATAAATAAATTCCACGCTATAAAATATAATATCATATCATGAAACAAAAATCTTTATTGTTGGCAATCGCTGCGTCTACAACCTTATTATGTTCAGCGGCAGGTCTATTGCCTTATCAGAATACATCGCTTCCTATTGAGGAGAGAGTCAATGACGCGTTGTCGCGAATGACTACCGCCGAAAAGGTGGCGATAATCCACGCACAATCTAAATTCAGTTCGGCAGGTGTACCGCGTCTTGGCATTCCGGAACTATGGTGCACCGATGGTCCTCATGGGGTTCGTCCTGAGGTTCTTTGGGATGAATGGAACCAAGCCGGTTGGACCAACGATTCTTGCACGGCTTTCCCGGCACTGACTTGTCTTGCGGCTACATGGAATCCTGAGATGTCGGCTCTTTATGGTAAATCTATAGGTGAGGAGGCGAGATACAGGGAGAAAGATGTTCTGCTTGGTCCCGGTGTTAATATCTATCGTACTCCGCTTAACGGCAGGAACTTCGAATATATGGGAGAAGATCCCTATTTGGCAGCCGTGATGGTGGTTCCGTATGTTCAGGAGCTTCAGAAAAACGGAGTGGCGGCATGCGTGAAACATTATGCACTCAACAATCAGGAATACTTCCGCCACACTGTTGATGTTGACCTCAGCGACCGTGCGCTTTATGAGATATATCTCCCTGCATTCAAAGCTGCAGTGCAGAAAGGGGGAGCATGGTCTATAATGTCGTCCTACAATTTATATAAGGGTCTTCATGCCGGTCAGAATCCGCGTCTGCTTAAAGAGATACTACGCGATGAGTGGGGATTTGACGGTGCGGTGATATCAGATTGGGGTGGCGTGCACAATACTGCTCAGGCAATTACAGGTGGTCTTGACCTTGAATTCGGTTCATGGACCAATGGACTTTCCGAGGGTAAGAAGAATGCCTACGATAGTTATTATCTTGCAGATCCTTACCTGAAGCTCATAAGCGAGGGGAAGGTAGACACCAAGGAACTTGACAAAAAGGCGGCAAACGTGTTGCGCCTGATTTTCCGCACTGCCATGAATAATGAAAAGCCATTCGGGTCTCTTAATACTCCGGAACATGTAGAGGCAGCGAGACGAATTGCCGGAGAAGGGATTGTGCTCTTGAAAAACGAAGGCGCTATTCTCCCGCTTGATATGAGTGGCAAGAAGATTTTAGTGGTAGGAGAGAACGCTATAAAGCCTATGACTGTGGGCGGTGGAAGCTCATCGCTGAAAGTCAGGGAGGAGGTGTCTCCTCTTGAGGGATTGAGAAGACGTTTCGGTAAGGTTGCGGAAATTACCTATGTGCGTGGATATGCAGGAGAGCAACTTAAAGATCATGACGGTATGAAATTGCTTGACATTTCAGATAATCGTTCTGAAGAGGAAATGATATCTGAAGCTATTGCTGCTGCAAAAAATGCCGATTATGTGATCTTTGTAGGTGGCCTCAATAAGAATCCTTATCAGGATTGTGAGAATACCGACCGTGCAGGTCTGGGTCTTCCCTATGGACAGGACAAGGTAATCACTGAACTTTCCAAAATAAATAGGAATGTCATTGTTGTAAATATCTCCGGTAATGCGGTCGCAATGCCTTGGATCAAGGATGTTGCAGCTGTAGTGCAGGGTTGGTATTCAGGTTCTGAGGCAGGTAACGCAATTGCTGATGTCCTGTCGGGTGATGTGAATCCTTCGGGCAAACTGCCGTTCACATTCCCGGTGCGGCTTGAGGATGTAGGGGCGCATGCCATGGGTGAATATCCGGGTAACGCCGATGCCTTTAAATGTAATAAAGACACGATGCCGGAATATTACAAGGATGATATTTTTGTTGGCTACCGTCATGCCGACAAGATAAAGAATGCCCCTCTTTTCCCATTCGGACACGGACTCAGCTACACCTCTTTCGAATATGGCAAACCGATGGCTGACAAGAAACAGATGGATGCTGACGGAACTATAACATTCTCCATAAATGTCAAGAACACGGGGAAGATTGCCGGGAAGGAGACTGTGCAGCTCTACATATCAGATAAAAAATCATCCCTTCCGCGACCTGTGAAGGAGCTGAAGGGATTCAGTAAGGTGGAGCTTGCTCCCGGTGAAGAAAAAACCGTAACCTTCATCGTTGGCAAAGAGGAATTGAGTTATTATGACGATGCGAAACATGCATGGGTTGCAGAACCCGGCACATTCGAAGCATTGTTTGGCTCTTCCTCTCGTGACATTCGAGGTTCTCTGACGTTTAAGCTGACCGATTGATCGAGTTTTATTACTATAGATTATCTTTTTATTCCAATAAGGGAGAGGTTGTCACGGACAGTCTCTCCCGCTATTTTTTGAAGGTAGAGGGCTGTGGTTTCGGAGAGACCGGCGTAGTAGGAGGATTCGAATGGCTTGCCGAGGATGGTGCTCAGGATGGTGCAGGCGGCAAGGTAGCTGCCTTCTTTCGAGGGGTGGTGCCGGTCTTTTAGCGTGTATAGCTCTATATCGGGTCGTTCTGTTACCACCCGTTCCCAAGCCATGCCAACGGGAGCACAGATGCCACCGTTTTCCCATGCCATTTCAAGATAGGAGGTTTTTAGCCTTTCCTGCATCATTTTGTATGTGTCATCAAGAGGATAGTCGGTCTGATGATGCAGGATTCCATCTTTGTGTCCCCATGTCATGTAATAGATTGTTTTGACACCCGGAGAGCCGGCTTTCGCGAGACTGTCGATGCGTTGTGCATACGGGTAGACGTTTTCAAGCACTTCGCGAGTTGAATATGAGGGTGTATAGCTTGCATCCTGTATCACCACGTAGTCGAAGCCGCCATCGGCAAGTGTCTCTGTCAGGAATTTGTGTTTAAGGTGTCCTTTCAGGGTCTGTCCTCCTTTTAGACAGCGGCTTGGAGCCATTTTTAGATTTAATGATGCTGCAAGATCCCTCACCATTGACGGCATGTCATTATAGAAGGTGTAGCTATTGCCGATGAAAAAGATCTGTGTGGAATCTGATTTTTCGGCTCGCATTCGCCGTATCGTTGCAGCGTCTGAATCAATTGTAGCTGAGAATGCGAATGCAATTGCAAGCATTATCTTAAATATCGTTTTCATTGGGTTGTGTTTGTGTTTGTATTGTGGAGACAAAGGTAGGTAAAAATGTTTGATAAAGCAAGGGGGGTGGAATGGGGTGGGGATGGATGGGGCGTAATGGGGATGAATGGGGTGGGTGTAGGGTAATGTGGGGTGTATGGGTGTGGGGTAATGAGGGTAGGGGTAGGATGGGTAGGTGTAGGGGCGGCTTTTCACTTGAAAGCCGCCCCTACACTGTGGTTGTCTATTTAATGTGGTTGTCTTTAATGGTCTTTTTTGATCTGCTCTGTTTGAGGGGTTAGAATGGGAAGTTGAGACCGAAGTTGAAGGAGGCGTTGGAGTTGAGGGGTATCATGACCGGTCCGGTGCATAGTTTGCCCAGGGTGTGGTCCATGCCGAGGAAGAGGTTGATACCGGTGGTATGTAGGTTGAGCATCCAGCCGAATCCAACGCCGTAAGTTCCGGCAGCAACGTTGACATCGGCGGAAAATATTTTTACCGGAGCGATGTTTGCCGACAGACGGAATTGTGTCCATGTGTAGGCACCGTTGATGTGTGTGGAGTTGAGAAGACCGAAGTGCAAGTTCTTGTACATGGGGAGTTCATAGTCAACACCGAAGTTTAGTGTTGCCGCCAACGCTCTTGTATGAGAATTTTTCTCACCCATGTCTTTGAGCTGGTAAAGTTTTGACAAGTCATCTTTCAAACGGTCTAACTCGTTGTCAAAAGAATTGTCTGCATCACCATTTGTGCTGAATGTGTAGGCATCCGTGGTGAAAGTTTGGGTGCCGTCGGTAGATGCCCATTGAGTTTTGCCCCAAGACATGAATCCAAGGTCGAGCACAGCTGCCGAAAATTTGAAACCGTTCCATTTATACTCGGCACCAAGATCGAATCCGAGACCGAATCCGTTAAGACCGAATCCATCATCAAGATTGCCTCCGGATACGTATTCGCGAGGTGCACCGCCATTAGGTGCTGATGGTGTGTAGGTGTCTTTATTGAAGCGGAAGCCGGTGATGGAGGCATATATGTCGGCATTAGTACGCGCTGTCCATTCGTCATGTCCTAACGTCAAGTCCGCTTCGTTAAAGCGAACATCGAGGCTACCTACGCCTACAAGGAATTTCAAGGCTCCTCCTACGCGCAGCCCGGGCACTTGCTTGATATCGTGTGAATGGTTCAAGGCAATGGATGCATAGGCGTTTGCATATGCAAACATGTCCTTAATGTCGTAGGTCTTGTTTGTTATTCCCTCTTTTGCCAAAGAGAAGAAAGCTTTGGGAAGAGATGCCTCAAGGTTTGCATTGGCGGATATGGATATAGTATTGAATCCGCCGAAACCTTTAAATCCTACAGACAGGATGTTTATCTTATTATTGGTGCCTATCTTGTTGCGGCTGCCAAATTTGCTCATGGCTTCGGAAACCGATATCTGAGGATTGGTGAAGAGCATTGTCTTGCCTCCGTCAGGTGATTTATAGAATATGTCTGACAGGTGGAGGTTTCCACGGATTGTGGTGTTGAAATTGCCGATTGCGGGCATTGAGACGAATCCTTTGCAATTCCCGAATGCCGGGTTCATTTCATAACGATATGTATAATTGTCAAGGAAATATCCGGAGTATGTATGTTGGGCATCAGCCGAGATGCAACTTGCAACCACTGATGCTATGATGAATAAATTCTTTAAAGATTTCATTTTTAGTTAAGTTTGTAGTGGTTGTATGTTTTAAAATTCGGTTATGTATGAGCCGGATACGCGGGCACGCAGGTTCTCGAGGGTTATTGTCTGGGTCGGAGCGAGAGCATCTGTGGAACCTGGGTGTATCGTGGCTTCAAGATGTATGCCGTCGAGATGCTCTATTGTGCCTTCCAACATTATTTTGATATGTTCCCCTTTTGCATTTGCCGGTATTGAGCCATGAGCCTTTACTCCGGGAATGCGAGAACCGTCAACCGACAGCGGATAAACCACAAGCGATGCCTCTAATGGAATAGTGCTGGTCACATCAGCTTCGATTTCAAGGGTAGTGATTTTGATTTTATCGATATCCTCGTCATTCCAACCGTCTTTTGTTTCACCATATACGATCGTAGAGCCTGTTTTCAGGGCGATGGGAGCAAGGAAATCATAGCTTCCGCTTATGCCGTCAATCGGTTTGCCGAGTTCGAAACGGCTCACGGTCTGCAATGGCAGTCCCGGATTAATAAGGTTTATTTCAATCTGTTCAGGAAGCCCGTCCCCGCTGAGGATATCAGACAAACCGGTGAAAGGTATGTGCTGAAGGCGTGTTGCATACTGGTCGAGAGGAGATGTCGGATTTTTCGGCGAAAGCACAAAATTGTATGGACCTGCGTTCAGAGGCTCGGTTGCAATCCTCTGACCGTTATCGGGTGTGAAACTTAATTTCTCTTCACCCCTGACTGATACAAGTTCAAGTCCTGTGCTATAATATAGGTTATAATCAGCCACCGGATTATTCAAGTTAAGGTATATCTGGGGATTGGAAAGGCTGAGGTCGGTTCCCTCCTGATTGAGGAAATCCGGTATGTCGTTTAGTGTGACAGGGTCAATGTCAAGTCCATTGCCGGTCAGGTTATACTCCACTTTCCCGGTGAAATGAGTAGCTTCGAACGGGTCAATTGTGGTTTTTACATTGAAATTGACTTTAGCGGTGGGGGTGAAATCAGGATTTACATGCTCCGGATTTATAGTGGTTTTCAATAATCCGGAAATTAATTTCACTTCTCCCGAATAGTCGAATGAGCCATTTTTAATTTCAGTATTATTCTTTGTGAAATCAAAGCCTATGGCTGTGATGGCTATTTCGGCAGTCTTGTTTGGACACTCTATGTTAGAGAGGGTCAATATTCCTGAAACCGGATCATAAGAATAATTGGAAGGTAGGGATTGCAGCTGCATACCCTTGAGTAATTCAAGTTCCAGTTTCTCAAACTTCAGGTCAATATAGTCCGGTAGTTCCGTTTCTTGAAAAGATACCCTGAAGTTCATGGGCTTGGATTCAAGCATTAGAATCTCACGTACCGATTCATCTATGTCTGATGCCACGATATTGACAGGTTGCGGATCAAACTCCTTAAGGTCATAATAGAATTCCAAAGGTGTTATCCTTGATTTGGTGTCAAGGTTCGGAATATTAAGTTCGAAAGCCGCATTCGTTTCCGGGATTGAAAGGGAGTGGGGTGCGAATGTCGGAATATTGATCGATTGTGAATTTATGTCGCCATGTTGTGTGACGGCATAAAATTCCTGACCGTTCACGGTAACGGTCTGTATCTTACTGTCTTCACTAATATCAAAGATGTCATTCAGTGTGATGGCATCTATTTTGACAGGAAGAGTCAGGTTATTAACTTTGATTTCCGAAGTTGTATCAATGTCTGACAAGTCATAATCATTGTCTATACACCCGGTCAAAATAACTGCAAATCCGGTGATTGCACCGAATCTTAAAAATCTGAAATCCATGATGTCAAAAAAATCTATAATTTATAGTTGGTATGTTTGAATTGAAGTTTTAAAATTTATTAAATTTTTGCAAAGTTAATAAAAATTAATTGCATTATGAAAATGCAAGTTGTCTTATGCTAAAATATAAATACAAGGAGACATTTGGACAAATCCAAACGTCTCCTTGTATTTATAAACCGAGAATTTTATTTACCAGTTACTTTGCATTGCCATGCCCAAGCGTTTTTCATTGTTTCATCGATTGGAACAACTGCGGTCCATCCGAGGTCTTCGTTAGCCTTTTTCGGGTCTGCCCATATTTTTTCAATATCACCTGCACGTCGTTCGCCGATCTTGTGGGGAACCTTGACTCCTGTAGCTCGCTCGAACGATGCAATAAGCTCAAGCACGGAGAGTCCTCTTCCTGTGCCGAGGTTGAAGATTTCCACAGCATCTTTGTCATCGCGGTCGAGCATGCGCTTCATTGCTATTACATGTGCCTTTGCAAGGTCTACGACATCAATGTAGTCACGGACACATGAACCGTCGGGCGTGTTGTAGTCATTACCGAATACGGTAAGCTCCTTACGTATCCCGGCTGCTGCCTGTGTGAGATATGGCACAAGGTTCTGGGGCACGCCCAAAGGAAGTTCACCAATCTTTGAAGATGGATGAGCACCTATCGGATTGAAATAACGGAGAAGTATGCTCTTGATAGGCGCTCCGGATTTGATATAGTCTTCAATGATCTCTTCAGAAATCTGTTTCGTGTTGCCATAGGGAGAGGTTGCAGGCTTGATTGGTGCTGTTTCGTCGATGGGGTTCGCATCGGGCTCTCCATAGACGGTGCATGAAGAAGAGAACACTATGCCCTTCACTCCAAATTCAGGCATCAATTGGAGAAGGTTGATAAGTGTGTTCAGGTTATTGCGGTAATACAATAACGGCTTCTGCACGGATTCCCCAACCGCTTTTGAAGCTGCGAAGTTGATGATGCCTTTTATACCGGCATTTTCTTCAAACAGCTTACGGAGAGCGTTTATGTCGGTGCAATCCGCTTCCACGAATACCGGGCGAATACCAGTAATGGCTTCAATTCCGTTGATGACCTCAGCATTGGAATTGGATAGGTTATCAATGATGACAACATCATATCCGGCATTCTGAAGCTCCACTACGGTGTGGCTTCCGATGTATCCGGTTCCTCCGGTTACTAATATTTTATCTTTCATTTTTCTTATCTGTAATGGGGCTATATAGGGCTATATGGGGCTATATAGGGTAGGGAGGTTTGACATATGCTTTATTTAAATAATCGGTTTATGCCAATTATTAAATTATTTAAATAAAGGAGTGGGATATGTGCCGTCTTCAACGAGTTTGGCAAACTGGGCAACTGTAGCAGGGCGGTCTGCGGCATAAGTCACGCCGAACCATTTTGAAGGAGTGCCTATTACCTTGAGGTCTATTGTGCCGTTGTTGATAAGGTCGTTAACTACAGTTGGGATATAAAATTCCGCCTTAAGCTCATTCTGGTTTTCGTTGAGGAACTTAACGAACGCACTCTCTGAATATCCGAAGTAGTCGGGAGTGAATCCCCACATGTTCATTGATACGTTGGCATCCTCGGGGAAAGAAACTTCTTCACCCTCCACAACCTGGATAAGTTTGCCGTTTTTACGTTCAATTCCGTGGCATTCAGTCACGCCTGTGAGATTGCCGTTCTCGTCAACCTCGCAAAGACCTCGGCTCACGCCTCCGTTTTCGCTGAGCGTATTCTCGATATTGAAACCGATCATGCAATAACAATTTTTCTTGTCTTCAACCGAGCGGAGGAAGTCGCCGAGAAGTTGGAAGCTTTCAGCTCCGTAATAGTCATCAGCGTTGATCACGCCAAAAGGCTCGTTGATGGCATCTTTGCCCATGAGCACGGCGTGGTTTGTGCCCCATGGTTTTGTGCGCTCCGGATTCAAGGAGAAGCCTTCCGGAAGCTTGTCGGTAGATTGGAACACAACCTCTACCGATACATGTCCTTCATACTTTGAAATGATCTTTTCACGGAACTCCTGCTCGAAGTCTTTACGGATCACGAAAACGATTTTGCCGAATCCGGCACGAAGGGCGTCGTAAACGGAATAGTCCATGATTGTTTCGCCTGATGGACCAAGTCCGTCAAGTTGTTTGAGGCCGCCGTAACGGCTGCCCATGCCTGCTGCGAGAATAAAAAGAGTCGGTTTCATATTTAAATTATTTGGTTAGATTGGTTTTTAAATGGGGTTGTATTTATGGGGTTATATGGGGCGTAATGGGGTTGTATGAGGTGGGGTGAGGAGATATGGGGTGAGGAGGTATGAGTAGGTATGAGGGGGAGAGGGTTGTGGGGTGAGGATAAAGAGAGGGGGAGGGAGGGGTTAAGGAGCTTTTTTGTGGAGGAGGGGGATTATGTAGAGGAAGAGGGAGAAGAGGATGAGCTTGGAATTGCCGTTGCGTTCTATGTGTCTTGACGCCTCTTCTATGCGGCTGACTATTTCTTCGACATTGCCATGGTGGATGAATGGGGAGAAACGGCTTGAAAATGCTTCTTCATCAGGTGTCATGGAGGAGAGGGAGGATATCTTGAGATTGTAGATGAAGTTTTCGCGTGCCATGCGGCTCATGTATCCGAGAAACCGTCGAAGTTTCTCGCGACCAAGTCCGGATGCGGCGTCACCGATTTCGCGTAGTTTCGCCGGCTTCTTAGCGTAGGCGGCACGCATTATCTCCTGAAACAGATTCTGGAACTCCTCCCGTTCGCCGGAATGAGAGGCGAGTTCATCCGCTTTGGAGATTCTTCCTTCGGCGAGACGTGCTATCGTGCGTGCAGATTCTGTGTCAACTTTAAATTTGTCTTTTATATATTCTTCAAGTTGCGATTGCTCCGCCGGCTGCATGTTGAATCTGCGCGTCCGTGAGGAGATAGTGGGCAACACTTCAGCCTCATTGTCGGAAACGAGCAGGAAGACAGTGCCATCTGTGGGTTCTTCGATAACTTTGAGCAGTTTATTTGCGGCTGCCGGCTGAAGTTTTTCAGGCAACCATATCACAAAGAATTTATATTTTGACGTGAATGAAGAGTATGCGTCTGCCCTGACTATATTGTCGGCGTCATTCACATATATTATAGGCTGGGAATTGCCGGCATCGATAAGTTCGTGCCATTTTTCCGGAGGCATCCATGGATACTCCTCGAGCATTCGCTTCCATGCCTCGATACGATCCTCCGACGATTCTATTTTCTGAGCTTTGTTTTTTACGATGGGGTAAATGAAATGAACGTCTGGATGATTAAAAGAGGCATGCTGACGGCAGGAAGGGCATTCGCCACAAGGTTCTCCCCCGCGTGGTGAATGGCAGTGCGCATATTGCATGAATGCCCGGGCTATACTCATTTTCCCAATGCCGGAGATGCCGCAAAGCATTATGGCATGTGGCATATTGCTGCTTTCAACAAGTGCGCGTAGACTTTGCTTCGTGTTTGATTGTCCGGGTATATCAGAGAATTTCATGTTGTAATAGTTACCTGAGTTCTGCTTTTGCAAACTGCCTCTCTTTTGAATTTGTTTACAAAGTTAATAAAAAAATCACGTTTGTCAGATAAATTCTTACAATTAAATGGCGCGATTGTTCCAGATTAAAATAATTGGAGTGATTTTATTATTTTCAGGTTTATTTGTGCTATTAATTTTTACTGCTTGTTTAAAATAGCTACATTTGCATTGAACTTGTTTAATCTTGAACTTGTCTTGGCTTTTTCACAACAGTAAGCTGTTGTGAATAGCTTAGAAGCTGTTTAAATTAAACGGTATCTAAGATTAGAACCTTGTTTATGCAGGTTCTTTATTTATGAATTGAAGTGATTTGCACTTTTTACGGAAACTATGAAATCGGATGTGGCTGAAAATATGAATGAACAGAGGATTGGAGGCGGTGAATCGTTTCTTGACTCGGTTGCGAGGGCATATGTAGAGAATTTTGAAGATTTGTCGGAGTTTTGTTTTGTTTTTCCAAATAAGCGTTCAGGTACATTCTTTTTAAGGTATCTGTCAAATCAGCTTGGCAGAAAGGTGTCGGTGGCACCGGAGGTGCTTTCTATCGCCGATTTTGTTGAGAATCTTTCGGGGAGGGAAGTGGCATCGCGTATAGATATGCTCTTCCGCCTATTTAATATATATAAAGAGAACAAGTCATTGGTTCCGGGCAAGTCGGCAGGTGACGAACTTCTTGAGTTCGATTCTTTTCGCAGCTGGGGTGAG
This sequence comes from uncultured Bacteroidales bacterium, assembly GCA_949123685.1. The sequence continues at coordinate 29,205 of CASBHZ010000003.1, forward strand.
ATACTTCTCTCCGACTTCAGTGAGGTTGACCAATATAATGTCGACCCGGACGTAATATTTAGCAATGTAAGTGATTATCGTGAAATTGCTTCCAATTTTCTTACGGAAGATCAAGTGGCGGTATTGGAACGCTATTTCGGATATTCACCGAGCCGCAAAGACGTGGAACGATTTTGGAAAAACCTTGTGCCCCCAGAGGGTAATTCCGACATCAAAGAACGTTTCATGTATCTATGGCAGGCTATGGCTCCTCTTTATCATTCGCTTGATGAGGCACTTGCGGCTGAAGGCCTTGCCACACCAGGCGGTGCTTACCGCATAGCCCTTGAGAGGGTGAGGGAGGAAGGGAGAAGCCTATTCAAGAATTACAGGAAAATTATATTCGTAGGATTCAATGCCCTCTCGACAACAGAAGCTCTCCTCTTTGAAGAGATATCAAAAGCCGGCGGGTATTATGAAGACGAAAAGGATGCCTTTGCAGACTTTTATTGGGATGCGACAGGACCGGTGCTGGAATCGGAGGATAGTGACGCGGCGATGTTCCTGCGGCTGAATAAGCGTAACTTCCCGTCGCCCGATTGGGCTTCGGAATATCTTGAGCGCAACCGTGTCGGAGTCATGCCAGCAGATATAAAGGTTATAGCTTCCCCCTCTAATTCTGCTCAGACCAAAATCGCGGCAATGAAAGTTGAGGAGATAATGAACAAGGTGGGGGTCGAGGATATTCGTGACGCTCGTGTTGCGGTTGTGCTTCCGGACGAGAATCTTCTCCTGCCTCTTCTATATGCATTGCCCGAATCACTTTCCGAAGTAAACCTCACGATGGGTTACTCTCTGAGACTCACTTCCGTTGCCTCGTTCCTGCATCATCTAAGACAATTGCATGCACGTAGCCGGGAAAGCCATGGCGAGACTGCATTTTTTCATGAAGACGTTAAGATGATACTGTCGCATCCTTTTGCCCATTCGCTACTCGGCAGCCGGAATGTATCCAAACTCAATACTGATATTTCCAAACATCACAGGCTGACAGTGACAGTCAACGATCTCAAGGCGGTTGTCGGAGATGTGGTTTCGGTATTTGACATTTCTGAATATGGTGTAGGCACCGCTGCCGGAATCCGTTATTTAGATGTCGTGCTCATGCATGTTGACACGGCTTTGGCGGAGGGTTCGGGGGGGATTGTTAAATCAAGGATTGACCGTTCCCACATTGCTTTATACAGGGATGCCCTCAGGCGGTTGGAATGGGCAGCTGAGGAGCACGGTGTGGAGATGGGGCTGCAGGGAGTGTTCTATATGGTTGACAAGCTCCTTGCCGGAGAGCATGTAACCTTTGAAGGTGAGCCGCTTGAAGGTTTGCAGGTCATGGGTCTTCTTGAGACCCGTGCTCTCGATTTCGAGCATCTGGTGATTCTTTCGCTCAATGACCGTGTCATGCCGCGAAAGGCGAGACGTGCTACATTTATCCCTGATTCCTTGCGTCACGGGTACGGACTCCCTTATGCCAACTATCAGGAACGCCTTTTTGCATATTATTTCTACCGCATGATATCCAGAGCGAAGTCTGTGACCTTGATTTATGATGCCCGCAGCGGTGAAGGCATGCGGTCGGGTGGAGAATCGAGATATCTCATGCAGTTACGTTATCTTTATGCCCGCAACGGGATCAAGTATGAAGACTGTCGCTTCCTCCTCACCGACACGGTCTCTGTCATGAAACCGATAGAGAAGACATCCTCCGTTATGTCCAAGATAGAGGAATTTGCAAAACCCTGCTCAGGCCGCAATTTCTCGGCATCGGCATTGCGCAAATACGGTGATTGCCAGGTGAAGTTTTATTATGAAGTTATCGCCAACCTTAAGACAGATCCGTCAGACAGTGATTATATAGATCCTATTACCCAGGGAAATATAGTTCATGATACGATGCTGCGTCTTTATTTCCCGGAGAAAGACCGGAAATTATTTCTGGCTGACCGCATAATGATAACCGGAGAGCGGATAATGGCGATGCTTGAAGACCGCGACTTGATACGCCTGGAATTACGCCGTTCAATTAATAAGGAACATTTCAAAAGAAGCGGTAATGATCTTGATTTGCCTATAGAAGGGGCTGCCGCTATGGTTGCCCGCCAGTTGGAAGGGCAGGTGAGGGACATCCTTCGTTATGACGGGACATTGACGCCCTTTGAATTGGCAGGAGGGGAAATGACCGGATTGTATGAATGGGAATTTATTCCCGGCAGGAAAGTCAACATGAAATACGCCATAGACCGTCTGGATATAATGAATCCCGGAACCGCTGCGGAGCGTTGGCGCATTGTGGATTACAAGACAGGAGGCGGATTGGTGACAGCTACTGAATTTGATGACATATTCAATGGCGAATATACAGCCAAGAATCTATTTCAACTTCTTCTCTATGCCAATCTGTTGAATCTTGACAAAGGGATGGACCGGGATGTCAAGGTTTCTATTTATGAAGTGGGACGTATCGCCACCGACGGAGAGACTGTTCCCAAGATAGGTAAGGATAGGATTGAAGGGCATAAACAGATAAATGAAGAGTTCCTTTCACGCGTCAATGGCATTATTTCAGAGATTTTTGACCCGACGGTGCCATTTGTTCCGACAGATAACGAAGACCATTGTCGTTTCTGTCATCTACATGAACTTTGCGGCAGGGGATAATTTGGAAGTGTCGCTAAAAAGAGTTAACTTTGCGGCGCTTTTGAGCAAAACGTGTGATGGGAAATTTGCAGGTGTCTCTGATACCACTCCCTTAGGCGATTATATGCCGGAGCAGACTTATTTTGAGTAACACAAATTTTAAAAAAGAAAATGAAGACATTTGATTTGAATGCCGAGCCCCGTATCGAAGTGGGTAAGAAATCGGTTAAAGCACTCCGCAAGGAGAACAAGATCCCCGCAGTTGTAAACGGTGGTGCTGTTGTTGAACTTCCTTTCACCGGCACACTCAAACCCGGTGAGAAGCTCGTTGAGATCGATGCAAAACGCGGTTTGATCACAACAGACATCGTTGTTAAGACAGAGGATGTTCGCAAACTTATCTACACTCCCGACATTTTCGAGGTTAACCTCAATTTGAACGGCGAGACTAAGAAAGTTGTGATGAAAGATCTGCAGTTCCAGCCCGTTAAGGACACTGTGCTTCATATCGATTTCCTTGAGGTTTATCCTGACAAGCCTATCGTAATGGAGGTTCCTGTTAAGATCGAAGGTCACGCAGAGGGTGTTAAAGCCGGTGGTAAGCTCGTTATGTCTATGCGTAAGCTTAAAGTTAAAGCTACTTACAATGAGATTCCTGAGCGTCTCGTGATCAATGTTGATCACCTCGGTCTTGGCAAGTCTCTTGCAGTTGGTGATCTTCACTATGAGGGTCTTGAGCTGATGAACGCTAAGAACGCAGTAGTTTGCGCCGTTCAGCTTACACGTGCCGCTCGTGGTGCTGCTGCCAAGGCTGCAGAGTAATACGGTATTCACGATTATTACAGACCACCTTCCCTTCTTCGGGAGGGTGGTTTTTTACTTACTTGTTTTATAGGATGTTTTGGAGAAAATTATTCGGAAGCAAATCTGAATCTGAAAGGGAAGAGCATATGAAGAGATTTTTGATTACATGTCTGGGCAATATCGGACCTGAATATGTCGCAACGCGTCATAATGCAGGCTTCATGCTTGGCGACTATATGGCAGAGGAGGCTGGTGTGGCGTTCAGCTCGTGTCGCTATGGAGATATGGCAAAGATTAGGGTGAAGAATTGTGAGTTAATGTTGTTAAAACCTTCCACATTCATGAACCTTAGTGGGGTTGCCGTGCGTTTTTGGATGAACAAGGAGAAGCTGCCGCTGGAAAACCTCCTGGTTATTGTGGATGACATAGCGCTCCCTTTCGGTGCGATCCGTATGCGCAAGCAAGGTTCCGATGCCGGTCATAACGGACTGAAGAATATCGCATCGGAATTGGGAACACAGAATTATTCCCGTTTACGTTTCGGAGTAGGGAATGATTTCCCAAAAGGGGGACAGGTGGATTATGTTTTAGGGAAATTTCCGGCTGAAGAGATGGCGAAAATGCCCGAAGTCTTGAAGAAGGCATCTGAAGCTGTGAAGGCATTTTGCCTTTCCGGTCCTGACTTCGCAATGACACATTATAATGGGTGAGGTTTTGGGCTTTAGGCTTTAGGTTTTAGGCATTAGGTTTTGATATAGATTATGGAAGAGAGAGTAGACAAGTGGTTATGGGCGATGCGTGTCTTCAAGACACGGACAATAGCTACGGATGCATGCAAAAAGGGACGAGTGATGATCGGTGGAGTGTCGGTGAAGCCTTCCCGATCTATAAAGGAGGGAGACGTGATCGATGTGAGGAAGCCTCCGATCACATATTCATTCCGTGTGCTTAAGGTGACGGGAAACCGTCTGGGAGCGAAACTCGTACCCGAGTATCTGGAGAATATAACGTCTCCCGAACAATATGAACTGCTCGAGATGACTAAAATCTCGGGATTTGTGGATCGTCGCAAGGGATTGGGCCGTCCCACTAAAAGAGACAGCCGCGAACTTTCCCGCTTTAAGGAGGAAAGTTACACGGCTGATGACTTCTATCTTGACTGGGAAGACGAATAGAATGTTGCCGGTTACGGATTTGTAACCCTGGTGAGGAGAAGCACCTGTTTGCCTTGGCTGTTAAGGAGTATAACCTCATTGGGGCTAATCGGCTTGGCTGTAGAAGCCTCTTCGAGTGCAACGAGAAGCTCTGTCTCGTAGTTGGGTGCCGGGCAAGCCATGCGCGTTGTAGCTATTGCGCTGAAGGATATTGAATTTGCAGCCTCCATGTCTGTTTCGAGAGAGCCGTTGAGTATGTTGCAACCGGTGTTGCCATGAACTTTACCCTCCGGCACGTCTATTACTAACTGTACATCAGGATTGTTGACTTTGGTATCGTTGATGCGAGTCACATTCCAAGATCCGTTCAGGAAGTCGAAATTCTGATGCATCAGACTCATGACCTGCCGTTTTGTTGAATCCAGGAAATACAGGTAATAATCCGAGCCTTTTATCTCCCAAGTATAGAACCTTGTCGCTCCGAGAGCTTGGTTGATTTCATAATCGGTTATGCCCTCTTTGGCGCACATCATCATCGTGGAAGCCATTTTCGAGAAACTTATCGTGCTGTCTGCCGGATTGGAGGTGTAACCTCCGTTTAGCGCATTGCACCCGTTGTTGCCATACACGCGTCCTTCGGACGGCACAAACTTCAAGAAAGGAGCTTTTTCGCCAACAGCACTCTTACCGTTAACGGTCTCTATTGCCCAGTCTCCTTTCACCACGCCTTTTGCGAGTTCTTCCGGAGAATATTTCTTGATTTCTTTTTTTGCCGCTATATGTTCGCGATCATGTGGCAGAACAGCCTCTTGGCTTACATCTTTACTTACGTCACTTACGGAAGAGTTACTGTCCTTCCCTGTCACTTTGTTGATTAAACTGCAGCTGCCGAGACCTATAACTGCCCCGGTTGCCAGTATGCATGTGATTATTTGTCTTTTCATATCTTTCTTTTTAACATTAAAATGCAAATTTAACAAAAAAATCATAAGATTTATTCCGCTTATTATGTTAAACGTCTCTGTCAATCGCCCCAATGCTTGCGGAGGGGGAATTTTGTGGGACGTAACAGGAGACGTAACGAGGTGGAATAGAAGAGATAGTTCCAGAACCAGTTGACCATGACACTCAGCTTGTTCCTCATGCCCAATATTGAGATAAGGTGAATGAAAAGCCATGTGAGCCAAGCGAAAAAACCTGAAAACGATAATCGTTTAAGGTCTGCCACTGCCCTGTTCTTACCGATGGTTGCCATTGATCCTTTGTCTTTATATTTGAATTTACGGCTAAATTTGCCGTCATTCAGGTTTTTTGCAAGGTTGCGAGCCTGCTGTATCGCAGGCTGTGCCATCTGGGGATGCCCCGAAGGGTAATCGTCGCATTGCATCAGGGCAATGTCTCCTACCGCCATAATCGAGTCTTCGTAACCTTTCACCCTGTTATACTCATCCACGATTATCCGGTTCCCTCTGCCTATTGTTTCCTGAGGTAACCCCGGCATCGGTTCCCCTTTCACCCCCGCAGTCCATATCAGAGTTTCGTAATACTCCTGATGCCCGTCGGCGAAAGTGACATGTTTATTTTCATAGCTCTTTAGTCCCGTGTTCAACCGGACATTCACCATCAGGCTTTCAAGGTCTTTCAGCGCTCTGTCCTGCGACTTTTTCTTCATGGCTCCGAGCAGACGTGGAGAAGCTTCTATGAGTGTCACGGTGACATCGTCCGCTTCCAATTCGGGATACTCCTTGGAAAGGATATACTTCTTCATTTCACCTATAGCCCCGGCAATTTCCACTCCCGAAGGACCGCCGCCCACCACAAGGAATGTGAGGAGCTGCCTGCGGCGCTCCGGGTCTTTACACATGGCGCCGCGTTCGAGACGGTCAAGGATTTCATCGCGGGTGTGTGCCGCTTCCGCAACTGTCTTGATGCCGAAAGTTTCTTCAGCAAGATTGTCCATCCCGAAATAATTATTGGTTGAGCCGGCAGCTATTATCAGTCTGTCGTAATCCAAGGTCTCGTAACTGGTTGTTACTCTTTTTGAATCTGGATCTATCATTTTTACATGTCCCATGTGATACGACGTGTTATGCATTTTTTTAAACTCACGTCTGAAAGGGAAACATATGTTTGCGCTGACCAGACCGGAAGAGGCGATCTGGTAGAAGAGTGGCGGGAAGCAATGAAAATTGTTGCGGTCCACCAAGCTTACACTATATTTGTCAGGGTCAAGGCGTTTCGCCAGATTGAGTCCGGCAAACCCGCCTCCAATTATAACGATTTTTTCCATTTGTATGCTTATCTTGGAAAAGGAGGGTCCGTATTCTTTTAATTTTTTAACGAAATACAAGCTGTTAATGTTTCAAATTATTTGCTAAATTTGCAATGTGAAGAATTTAAACGGGTTCAAAAGGAGAAATAGGTTGTGGTCGCTGATTTTTTTAGTGGTCATGACGGTGACGTCGTCGGTAAATGTCACAGCGCAGGTTAATGCCGAGCAGGTGCTTAATATAGGGCGAAATGTGCTCTCGATGGAAGATTACATGCTTTCCATACAATATTTCAATCAGGCTATCAAGGCGAAGCCATATCTGTCGGATCCTTATTTCTTCCGTGCCCTTGCCAAACTTTATCTTGAAGACTATAAAGGTGCTGAAGAGGATTGCTCATTAGCTCTCGAGCGCAATAAATTCAAGACTGAAACATATAAAGTCAGAGGCTTCGCACGTCAGAACATGGGGAAGGACTCTCTTGCCGTGCTTGACTATGATGCCGGTTTGAATTATAATCCCGAAGATAAATATTTCCTTTATTATAAGGCTGTAGCTCAGACTGAAATGAAAAAGAAGGAAGATGCGGAGGCTACTTTCGCACGATTGCTCCGCATTTATCCTCAGTTTGAAGACGGCTATGCCGCCCGCGGACGGTTGCGTGCCATTGAAGGAGACACCGTCGGTGCCCTCGCTGATCTTGACAAGGCGATAGGTATATCCAAGAACCTTATTAATGCCTTCCTTATGCGCGCTCAGATCAAGGCGGACCAAAAGAATTGGGAGGAGGCTCTTTCGGATATGGATGCGGCTATAAAATTGCAGCCGCAAGAGGCAGACCTTTACGTGAACCGTGCCTATCTCCGTTATAATCTTGATGATTATTTCGGAGCAATGTCGGATTATAACTATACCCTTGAGCTTGAACCGTATAATTCTGCAGCGCTTTTTAATCGTGCCCTCCTGCGATATGAAGTCAAGGACCTTAACCGCGCGGCGGATGATTTCAACCAGGTGCTTAAGTATGATCCGGATAATTTCCATGCCCGCTATAACCTTGGACTTGTGAACATGGAACGTGGAAATAACAAGGAAGCGCTTGCCGATTTTGACCAGATCACCCGTAAGTATCCTCGCTTTTATCCGGCTTATTATGCCAAGGCAGAGGTCTATAGGAATATGGGAGACATGAGGACTGCGATGCAGCATGTTTATACGGGAGACGATCTCGTGAAACGATATGTGAGCAATCCCGAGAAGAATCCACTTGACAGACCCACTATCGCACCCGGCAAAACACGCACGGCGCGTGGTGCGGATGATGGCGAAAGTGAGATTGATGTGATGGACAGGTTTAACCAGCTTGTCACCGTAGGTAGTGCCTCGGAACAGACCCAACTGACTTACAATGAGAAAATAAAAGGTCGTGTTCAGGATAGGGACATTCGAGTGGAGCCGGAGCCTGCTTATATGCTTTCACTTCATGATTCACCATCTTCGTTGCGTTCCACGTCAAACTATTTCCGCGAACTCGATGAATTTAACCAGCGGGGTTATGTGGCGGACAAGATATATCTCTCGACCGGTGTGGATGCAATTGAAGAGGCGGCTTTCCAGAAACTTTTCGACCGTGCCGATTTCTATGAAGGTGTGGTGTCTGACGGGAAAGCGAGGGCTGCCGATATGCTTATATTGGGAGTCGTGAGGACCATGCTTAAGAATTATCCTGCAGCAATTGAAGCTTTGAATGCTGCGATTGAGAAAGATCCCGGCTTCACCATGGCATACATGGCTCGTGCATATGCGAGAAACATTGAAATGAAAACCGGAAAATCATCAGTGGCAGAAGACGCCATGGAAGAAGATCAGGCTGCGTCGGCGCTGCGTCAGCGTCAGTCTCAGAAATATCTGGCGGATATAATAGCTGATTATGACAAGGCGTTAGCCCTGAATCCGCGTCTGGTTTATGCCTGGCTCAATAAGGGAAATATATTTTATGAGGCAGGGGATTATACATCCGCCTTGCAATGCTATGCCGAAGCAATCCGCCTTGACCCCTCGTTCGGTTCAGCATATTATAACAGGGGGATTGCATATCTTCACGTGGGCAATAAGAGGCAGGCGTTCGTTGACCTGAGCAAAGCCGGAGAACTCGGTGTCTTGCCGAGTTATAACCTCCTTAAAAGAATGAAGTGATTGATAAGTCCTGCAGCATGTAAATGGCTTTTGCATAATTAATTATTTTTTTGTATCTTTGCGCGGATAATGGAGATTCTTCACTGGAATCTCTGTTTGTTTATTTGTATTGAATTGAATATAAAAAAGATAGATATGATCAATATAACTTTTCCTGATGGCAGCGTTAAGCAATTTGAGAGCGGTGTTACGCCGTTTCAGGTTGCCGAGAGTATCAGTCCGCGATTTGCCGCCGACGTGTTGGCTGCAAAAGTGAATGGAGAGGAGTGGGATATTTCCCGCCCGATTTCGATGGATGCTTCCATTGAGCTTTTCAAGTGGGACTCTCCGGAAGGTAAGCACGCATTCTGGCATTCTTCCGCCCATCTTCTTGCCGAGGCTCTTCAGGAACTATATCCCGGTGTCAAGTTCGGTATCGGTCCCGCGATAGAAAACGGGTTCTACTATGATATTGATCCGGGTGAACACAAGATCACTTCCGATGATTTTGCCAAGATCGAGAAGAAGATGTTGGAACTCGTTTCCAAAAAAGAAGATATTGTCCGTCGTGACATCGCGAAAGATGATGCCCTCAAGATGTTCGGAGACAGAGGCGAGACTTATAAATGCGAACTTATAAGTGAACTTGAAGACGGTCATATCACAACCTATACCCAAGGAGACTTCACAGACCTCTGTCGCGGTCCCCATCTTCCGTCTACTGCGGCTATAAAGGCTGTCAAGATACTCTCTCTTGCCGGTGCTTATTGGCGTGGAGACGAGAAACGCGCCCAGCTTGTGCGTGTATATGGCGTTTCATTCCCTAAGAAGAAGATGCTTGATGAGTATCTTGCGCTTCTTGAGGAGGCTAAGAAGCGTGACCACCGTAAACTTGGCAAGGAGATGGAGCTGTTCGCTTTCTCTTCGACAGTGGGACAGGGTTTGCCTCTCTGGCTTCCCAAGGGTGCTGCGCTTCGCGACCGTCTTGAGCAGTTCCTGCGCAAGATACAGAAAGAATACGGGTATCTTCAGGTGATAACTCCGCATATCGGCAACAAACAGCTTTATGTCACCTCCGGTCACTGGGCTAAATATGGAAAAGACTCATTCCAGCCGATCAAGACCCCGCAGGAGGGAGAGGAATATATGCTCAAGCCGATGAACTGCCCTCACCATTGCGAAATCTATAAGGCATCACCCAGAAGTTACCGCGACCTTCCCCTGCGTTTTGCTGAGTTCGGCACTGTATATCGTTATGAACAGAGTGGCGAGCTTCACGGACTTACCCGAGTGCGTGGATTCACTCAGGATGATGCTCACCTTTTCTGTGCACCCGAGCAGATCAAGGATGAATTTCTCAAGGTGATGGATATTATCCTTTATATTTTCAAGGCTCTTGACTTTAAGGATTATGAGGTGCAGATTTCACTTCGTGATCCTAAAAACAAAGAGAAATACATAGGATCTGACGAGAACTGGCATCTTGCTGAAAACGCGATTATCGAAGCTTGCGCGGAGAAAGGTCTTCCCGCACGTCAGGTTGAAGGAGAAGCGGCTTTCTATGGTCCGAAACTCGACTTCATGGTGAAAGACGCTATCGGTCGCCGTTGGCAGCTTGGAACTATCCAGGTTGACTACAACCTTCCCGAGCGTTTCGATCTTGAATATACCGGTTCCGACAATCAGAAGCACCGTCCTGTCATGATTCACCGTGCACCCTTCGGGTCTATGGAGCGTTTTGTTGCCGTACTTCTCGAGCACACTGCAGGTAAACTTCCGCTCTGGCTTATTCCGGAGCAGTGTGTCGTGCTTCCGATCAGCGAGAAGTTTAATGACTATGCAGCCCATGTAGTCAAGGAGCTTGACAATCATGGAGTCCGCGCCATTGTTGATGACAGAAACGAGAAGATCGGAAAGAAAATTCGCGACAATGAGCTCAAAAAAATACCTTATTTGCTTATTGTTGGTGAAAAAGAGGCTCAAAATGACGAAGTTTCTGTAAGAAAACAGGGCGAAGGTGACAAAGGTACGATGAAAATCATTAACTTTGCAGACGAAATCAATGCCGAGGTGGCAAAGATGACAAATAAATAAGGAAAAAGCTGCAAGGCAAATATTATTAAATGGAGAAAAAACCACAATTTAGCGGTCCCCGCCGACCGATGGGCCCCGCAGGTCCGAAGCCGCGTCCCGGACAGCGTCCCCGCAAGGGCAACGAGCGCAATAGCCGTGACCCCTATGTGATCAACGAATATATCCGTGCCCGCGAGGTGCGCCTCGTAGGTGACAATGTGGAGCAGGGTGTCTATCCGATTGAGAAGGCACGTCGCATTGCCGAGGAGATGGAGCTCGACCTGATCGAGATCTCGCCGAATGCGGAGCCGCCTGTATGCCGTATCCTTGATTATCAGAAATTCCTCTATCAGCAGAAAAAACGTCAGAAGGAACAGAAAGCCAAGGCAGCCAAGGTTGTTGTGAAGGAGATCCGTTTCGGTCCTCAGACAGATGACCATGACTATAACTTCAAGTTGAAGCATGCTGTCGGTTTCCTCAAGGAGGGTTCCAAAGTGAAAGCATACGTGTTTTTCCGCGGGCGCTCCATCCTGTTCAAGGAGCAGGGAGAAGTGTTGCTTCTCCGTTTCGCCAACGACTTGGAGGAATATGGCAAGGTTGAGATGATGCCTGTGCTTGAAGGCAAGCGCATGACCATAATGCTCACCCCGCTTAAGGCACCGGCAAAGAAAGAGGATTCAAAGAAAGAGGGAAAGAAGCCTGAATTGAAAGAATCAGCAAAAGAAGAGGGTGCTGAATAATAAAAAACGAAAAAAGCCGTTTGTATAAACCGGATACCGGGAAATACGCACGGTAAAGATAAATAGAGACCGTAGGCACTCAGTGCCGAGGTGAATTTTTAAACAACTAAATTTTCAAAACAATGCCTAAAGTAAAGACCAATGCCGCGTCCAAGAAGCGTTTCGCGCTCACCGGCACAGGGAAAATCAAAAGGAAACACGCTTATCACAGCCACATTCTGACAAAGAAGAGCACTAAGCGTAAGAGAAATCTTGACCACACAGCGTTGGTTCATGATGCAAACCTTAAGTCGATTCGCGAACTTCTCTGCCTCCGTTAATCGAATTTCCCAATTTTACTTTTATCAATTTTTATTAACCGAACGCCCAGCTCCGCAAGTGCATACTTAATTGATTGCCGCTGACGTTCAAAAAATCAAAAAAGATGCCAAGATCAGTAAATCACGTTGCCTCACGAGCAAGAAGAAAGAAAATCCTTAAACTCACCCGTGGTTATTACGGCAGCCGCCGCAATGTGTGGACCGTAGCTAAAAACACTTGGGAGAAAGGTCTGACCTATGCTTACCGCGACCGCAAGCAGAAAAAACGCGACTTCCGTGCGCTTTGGATTCAGCGTATCAATGCTGCAGCACGTCAGGAGGGTCTTTCATACTCAATGCTCATGGGTCTTATTCATAAAGCTGGAATCGAGATCAACCGTAAGGTTCTCGCTGAGCTCGCAATGAACAACCCGGCAGCTTTTAAAGCTATCGTTGAAAAAGTTAAAGGTTAATTTAACCTTAAGCGAAAATTGCCTTGTGTAACTTAGTTGCACAAGGCAATTTTTTTTGTTAAAAAAGCGTGAGGGTGTTGCAAAATTGAACAGCTTGCATTATCTTTGCGTTATAAAACAAAGCAAGAGTGCTTCGGAATCCTGAATTTGATACAGACCTCAGATGACCGCGAGGTAACGAAGATTCAGTATGCCGGTGAAGTATACCACATCAAAGCAAATTGGGAAACTCATCAAATTTTATAGAAATACCGAGACATTCTTGTCTGTCGATGGCGGGCCCCGCGCCGCAAGGCGTTGACTTCGGTCGCAGGCGGATTACAAAGATTGGCAAGACCTCAAAACTTGTCATTCGGAGTTTCGTCACATTCCTTTGATGTGGACCTTAAAAGAGCCGATGAGCATTTGCTCATCGGCTCTTTACATTGCATTGGATGCCTATTGATATAAATGTATTATAAATTATGAAAGACGTAAGAGAAACATTATTGCAGCGCACAAGCGTGCGCCGATATGAGAGAGAAATCATTCCGGAGGAAACAATGGAATTTATTTTCGATTCGATCCGGAATACCCCAACTTCCTATAACGGACAGCAATTCTCAGTCATAGATATTTCAGACCAGTCGCTTAAAGAGGAACTTTATGCGATTACAGGTCAAAAGCAGCTTAAAACCAGCAACAGGTTACTTATATTCTGTTCTGATTATAATAAGATTTCCCTTCTTGCCGACAAGAAAGGGTTGAAGATGCCTGCATTTACAGACACAATGGATGGCGTGACTATCGGTATAATCGACGCCTCGCTTGCTATGATGAGTGCTGTTGTCGCTGCGCAGTCGGCAGGTCTCGGCTCGAACTGTATCGGCTATTTGCGCACTGCAGATCCGGCAAAAATTGCAGAACTGTTGAAACTTCCCAAAGGTGTGTTCGTGGTTTGCGGTCTTGCACTCGGTATTCCGCGCGAACAGCCGGACCTTAAGCCGAAGCAGCCTATGCCGTTGATGATCCACAAGAACCATTATCGTCAGGACAGTGACAAGATGGTTGAGGAGATGGAGGCATACGACGATGTCGTGAGGCGTTACAACCAGACGCGAGCCGGAGGAACTACCGACAATGACTGGGTGGCTCATATCATAAATTATTATGATCATGCCATGGAATACCGTATCCTTGATTATCTCAAGGCTCAGGGTTACGACATTAAACGTTAGGAGGAGAGTTATTTCTTAAAAAATCTTAACGTTTAAACCAAATAGCGTTTAATTTGTCTCATAAATAGGTAATTGTCGCAGACGTTGCCGAAAATAATAAAACAATGCTTTCGCGACAAAAACGGAGCAAGCTTGCGAGCTTACTCCGTTTTTCTTTTATATCCGTCACAGTGCTCCGGGATTCTTCCACAAAACTGAAGTGATTTAAATGATTTCTTAAAATTCGCTGGTGAAGTGGAATCTGATTTTAGGGAAATCGGCTTGAGCCATTTGCAACACGTAGTTGCTGTCGGCAAGGAAAACGTCTCTTCCCTCTTTGTCAGTTGCCATGAACTGGTGTTTCCTCTTTTTGAATGCTTCAAGAGCCGCAGGGTCGTAGCTTTCAATCCAGCAAGCCTTATAGAGGCTTATCGGTTCCCAACGACATTGTGCGCCATATTCGTGGAGCAGGCGGTATTGTATAACCTCAAACTGCAGCTGACCCACAGTGCCGATAATCTTGCGTCCGTTGAATTGGTTGGTGAACATCTGAGCCACGCCTTCGTCCATAAGCTGGTTGATTCCCTTGTCGAGCTGTTTGGACTTCATCGGATCTGCATTTTCAATATATTTGAACATTTCCGGAGAGAAACTCGGCAGTCCCTTGAAATGCAGCACTTCTCCGGATGTGAGGGTGTCACCGATTTTGAAGTTTCCCGTGTCAGGGATACCCACGATGTCGCCCGGATAAGCTTCGTCAACTATATTCTTTTTCTGTGCCATGAATGCCGTCGGAGCCGCGAACCTCATCATCTTTTCAGAGCGGACATGACGATAGTTGACATTCCTTTCGAATTTACCAGAGCATATTTTCACGAACGCTATACATGACCGGTGGTTGGGATCCATGTTTGCATGAATCTTAAATACAAATCCCGTGAATCCATCTTCCTGAGGCTTCACTTCCCTTTCCTGAGCCATTATAGGGCGCGGAGCAGGAGCGATCTTTACGAAGCAGTCGAGAAGTTCCTTGACTCCGAACGTATTGAGCGCGGACCCGAAAAAGACCGGAGCCACTTCGCCACGTAAATATTCTTCCACATTGAAATCCGGATATACCCCTTCGATCAGTTCCAAGTCCTCACGAAGTTTGTCGGCATCCTGTTTCCCGATAAGCTCGTCCACATCCGGAGAGTTCACGTCATCAATCTCGATACGTTCGCTTATTGTCTGTTTCGACGGGGTGAAAAGGTCGAGACCGTGCTCGTATATGTTGTATACACCCTTGAATTTGGCACCGATATTTATTGGCCATGAAAGGGGGCGCACCGATATTTGCAATTCCTTTTCCAGTTCGTCAAGGATGTCGAATGGATCGCGTCCCTCGCGGTCAAGTTTGTTTACAAATATTATTACGGGAGTTTTCCGCATGCGGCAAACCTCCATCAGGCGTCTGGTTTGTGTTTCCACACCCTTTGCCACGTCCACCACGATAATTACCGAGTCTACGGCAGTCAGGGTTCGGAATGTGTCTTCAGCAAAGTCCTGGTGTCCCGGAGTGTCAAGAATGTTGATCTTATAGTCGCCATAATTGAAACCCATTACAGATGTGGCAACCGATATTCCACGCTGTTTTTCAATCTCCATCCAGTCGGATGTTGCAGTTTTCTTGATCTTATTGCTTTTCACCGCTCCGGCAACGTGGATTGCACCACCGAAAAGCAGTAACTTTTCGGTGAGGGTGGTCTTACCTGCGTCAGGGTGAGATATAATGGCAAACGTGCGCCTTCTCTCTATTTCGTTGTTTAGTTCTTCGTTCATTATTTAGGCTTTAGTAGTCTTTGGGGGAGATGGTTGACATCTGCTTAGAAACCCAATTCGGAGAGGCAGCGGCAAAGCGAATCGCGCCAATATGGGATTTCAATGCCGTAATTGCGTTTTATCTTATCTTTGCTGAGCACCGAATACAAAGGACGCTTTGCCGGTGTTGGGTATTGAGAGGTGCGTATAGGATTCACTTTCGTTTTTTTTCCGGCTATCTCGAAGATCGCTTTTGTGAAATCATACCATGAAGCCACACCTTCATTGGTGAAATGGTATATGCCCGGTTGCCAACGCTCGTGTTGTATCACTTCATGGATAGCGTGTGCCAGGTCGCCTGCATATGTCGGCGTGCCGATTTGATCGGATACCACGTTTATCTCGTCTCTTTCGTCAGAGAGGCGGAGCATAGTTTTTACAAAGTTGTTTCCAAATTCAGAATAGAGCCACGCCGTGCGTATGATCATCGCATTGTTGCTGAAAGACGTGAGCAGTCCCTCTCCTTCGAGCTTCGTCCGTCCGTATATGCTCTGTGGGTACGGCTCATCGTTTTCTTCATATGGACGGAAGCCTTCACCGGAGAAAACATAATCGGTTGACACGTGTATTACCTTCATGCCATGCTTTGCGGCAGCCTGACCGAGGTTTCCCACAGCGCCGGTGTTTATTGCAGCTGCCTTCAGGTCGTCTGATTCCGCGCGGTCTACAGCCGTGTATGCAGCGCAGTTGATGACCATGTCTACAGGATTGTCATCAAAAAAGCGGTTTAATGCCGTAGGATCGGTTATGTCGAGAGTGTCGACATCCGTAAATATAGTTTCGAGGGAGCTGTCACCGGCGAGTTCGCGTTTGAGGGCGTTCCCAAGCTGTCCGTAAGCTCCGGTAATCATTATCTTCATTCTTCTTCTAATTCAAGTTCGTTATTATAATCTTTTTTGTAATAGCCTGCGAGCATGCTGAGGAATCGTGATATCTGCTTTGTGGCAACAGCGGTTTCCTCTGATACATCTTTTCCTTGTAGCCGTAGCATCAATATTCCATAGAGGGCATCGAAACATGTTTCGATTTCATCTTTCTTGTTTTCACCCGCTTTGGCACGAATTTCCACTATATACGGAAGGGTTTTGTAGTATTCAGCAGCATAGGGTGCGAATTTCTGATTTCCCAATAGACGGTTATGAAGCTGCCGCAAGTCGATCAGGACATTCCTGTTCAGTTGGAGGTGTCCCGATTTTTCCACATTCTCACGGCGCATCATGTCTATGAGCGATTCATACCATTCACGCATTCCGGTTCGCTGCTTGTCATCAAGGTTGGCATACCTGTCGATAATACCTGCCTGGATCTTGTCGATATCAAGTCCATATGCACGTATAATATCCTCAATCTGCCACATGTAAAGCAGGTATTCGGCTATGTTGTCTCTCTTCTTTGACGAAGCGTTAATCATAAAGCTTTAATTTGGGGACAAAATTACTAAAAAAAGCGCGACGGGCAAAACAAATCCCCTGCGGCTTATTGCCGTCGGGGGATTTGCACCGTTTTATATACTTAGTTTCTATCGATAATCTTTAAGCATGCTCTGCAGACGTTTGCGGGCGAAGAATATACGGCTTTTCACAGTGCCGAGCGGCAGGTTCATTTTTTCGGCGATCTCGCTATATTTATACCCCGCTATGTACATTGAGAATGGCACCTTATATTCTTTGGAGAAAGAATTTATAGCCACAGAAATCTCCTTTGTGGCGAATGAGCCCTCCGGGGAGGTGAGTCCCGATTCCTGGGAGAGATTCAGATGATACAGATCTTCAGTAGTGTCCACGATCGTGGCGCTCCGCACCTGACGCCGGTAGTTGTTTATGAAGATGTTGCGCATGATTGTGAACACCCAACCCTTGAAATTGACATTGTCTACATACTTTGCTTCATTGTCAAGGACTTTGAGCGTTGTGTCCTGTACGAGGTCTTGTGCTGCATCCCGGTCGGAGGTGAGCTGACAGGCAAAATTGAAGAGGTTTCCCTGAAGCCCCAACAATCTTTGTTTGAATGATGATGTGTCAGCCATATCTGTATAGTTTATAGGTGATCGGATCTTGAATCTTCGAACTCTAATCTAAATTCATGAACCTTTATACATATATAACAAGTTTCATGAAATTGTAGCCATGAAATTATGGTTAAAATTTGATTTTTTTTTGAAAAACTGCATCTTTCCTTAATAGCTGTTAAAAAATAAGGGTGTTTTAGCCAATTATTCTATTATTATGATTAATTTTGCAAGAATTGATATGCCAATATGAGCAAAAAACTAAAGAGGTTGAATTTCTGGGTCCGTCGCAAATCGCATTTAACACTGATTGCGGTGGGTTCGGTTGTTGTGCTTCTCCTGTTTTTCAATGAGGACACTTCAATGAAGCTCAATATGAAGTATCAGACTGAAATCAAGGATCTGAAGCGCCGGATCCGGGAATGCGAAGATTCTGCGCAATGGTATAAGAACAGGCGTGAGGCGCTTTATATAAGTGCGGAAGATCTGGAGCATGTGGTGCGTGAACAGTATCACATGCAGCGATCATCGGAAGACGTGTACCTGATAAAATGATTTTGTAGGTTTTACGGAAGTTTTTCTGTTGTCATGACAAAAAAGATTAGATGCAAAAAAATAAAACAACGATAACCGAGTCCAAGTCAGGATTGAACAAGCTTAGGCGTAAAGTTGAAGCTTTCTCTACTATTGGGCTGATACTTATAGCGGTGGGACTTATGGCACCGTTCGTGGCTGTTGAAAACAGTGTGCTGGTGACTGTCTGCAAATGTGTTTTCACGGCAGGAGCGTTGGTTTATACCATTGCCAGAATGATCAATGTTAATGGACCGTCCGATTCAATGCGTTTGCGCAGGTTGCGTCGCATGGAGATGTGGGCGGGTTTCTGTTTTGTGGTTGCAGCCGGATTCTGGTTTTATAACTCCTACAGATTCGCAGGGATAACGTTTTCACTGCCTGTGATGAACAATACCATTGTTTTTACATTGGCAGGAGCCGTGATTCAAGTGGTTGCATCTTGGATGATATCCGCTCAGGCGAAGAAGGAAATATAAGATGCGGGTTCTTACAATCGACATAGGAAACACGGCAGTCAAGGGTAGCGTCTTTGAAGATGGCGTGTTGCTTGAAAGCATATTGCTTGAAAGCCGTGACTCATCGGCATTGCAGTCTCTTGCATGTAGGTTTCGTCCCGAGGGCGCAATCTGCTGCTGTGTGGGGCAGGATGCCCGCAGTTTCGTGTCTGAGCTTGAGGATGCATTATCTGTTCCGGTGATGGAACTGTCGCATGACACACCACTCCCTATTGCGGTAGAATATGCCACCCCCGGCACGCTCGGACTTGACCGCGTGGCAGCGGCTGCCGGAGCAGCATTGGCAGCCGAAGAGGCATTTGTGGTTGATGCCGGAACGGCAGTGACTCTTGATATTGTTGTTGACAATACGTTTCTTGGTGGGAATATATCTCCGGGACTGAGACTGCGTTTCCGATCGCTCCACCGCTTCACTTCCCGATTGCCGCTTGTGTCTCCCTCCGGTGACATTCCGGCATTTGGATATGACACGGAGACTGCGATACGGTCCGGTGTGGTGAACGGGATGGTGGCGGAGATTGTCTCGGCATTCAAATCGGCAAGATGCCGCTATCCCCGGTTGAGGATGCTTCTCACAGGTGGCGACGCTGATTTCCTTGCTCCGCTTATACGGCAGCACGGGGTGGAGCCGGAGATCACGCATTCGCTCGTGGGTAAGGGTCTTGAACGGATTTACCATAGCGTCAATGAGCATTGACAACTCTAAATGAATATAAATTAAGTCTCTCTATTCAGATATATGAGCAAAATAAAAATACTTCTGGCGGCTGCCTTTATTGCAACCGCTTCGGCTTCTGCCCAGACATCATCTCCTTATTCAATGTACGGATACGGAATCATCGGAGACCGAGCCACCTCTTTTCAGCGTCAGATGGGTGGTGTAGGTTATGCAATGAATTCCGGCAGGCAGATCAATGTGATGAATCCGGCTTCTTATGCGGCTATCGATTCCTTGACTTTCCTTTTCGATCTCGGAGCTGACGTCTCTTTGCTTTGGAGCCAGGAGGGTAGTGCCAAGGAGCGTTCTACCGGAGGCGGCGTGGATTATGTGACCATGCAGTTTCCTATTTCGAAATTCATGGGAGGTTCTATAGGTCTGTTGCCATATAGTTCGGTTGGCTATTCTTTCGGTAACGAAATCAAACATGGTGCCATGGAGAACCAGGGAACCGGAGGAATCAACCAGCTTTATCTCGGACTTAGCGGTAAGGTGGCGGGATTCTCGCTCGGATTCAATATCAGCTATGATTTCGGTAACATCATCAATGATGTTTTCGCAACTCCGGCAAGCGGCAGCCAGACAAAGTTTGAGCACGTGATGGAGATACGCGACTGGAATATCAATATCGGTGCCCAATACACGGCGCGATGGAATAAGTGGAATAAACTGGTGTTCGGTGCTACGTATTCACCCCGCAAGACAATGAGGGGAAAAACTTGGGTCACCGCCCAGGAGACCACTCAGGACCAGATCCCGGATACTGTTGCCTACATGAAGATGAAGGATAAGTATTTCAATCCTACATCGATAGGAGCCGGCATCAGTTATACTTTCGAGAAGACATATCGCGTGATGGTGGAAGCCGACTTCACTTGGCAGCAGTGGAGCAAGGCTCCCTACTCGGCACTCTATAGTCCGGCGGATATAACGCAGCATCGCCCGGCAGAGGTTGTTGCCGCCGGTATGGATTTTAATGACCGCACCAAGTTTGCCGTAGGTGCCGAGTTCGTTCCCAAGCTTAGGGGAAATTATGGTGAGCGTATCGCTTACCGTCTCGGTGGATATTTCGGTAATGATTATCTGAATATCAATGGCAATAAGGTTAAGGAGATCGGTGTTACCTGCGGTGCCGGTTTCCCGACTCCGGAGGGTAAGACCCAGATTAATTTAGGTCTTGAGTGGAAGAAGCGTTATGCCACCCCGAATCAGCTTATCGGTGAGAATTATTTGAATATAACCGTTGGCGTGAACTTCAATGAGGTTTGGTTCTGGAAACGTAAGATCAGATAATCATTAAAATTGTATCCATGCGCTCTCTGGTGCCCCTGATGCTTGTGATTCTGTTGCTTGCCGCATGTCGCGAAGAAAAGAAAGTTGATGTTGCGGCGAGCCTTAATCCGGCAAAGATGGCTACGATGACCACTAAAAATATATCTACACTGATATCTGATTCGGGTGTTATCCAATACAAGATAGTGGCTCCCTTATGGCAGGTATATGATGAAGCGGACACTCCTTATTGGCGTTTCCCGCAGGGATTATATCTGCAGAAGTATGATCCGTATTTTAAAGTGATAGCTACCGTTGCTTCCGATTCCGCTAAATACTTCAAGAATGAACGCTTGTGGAAACTCGAGGGGCATGTGGAGATGACCAAGATGCCCAAAGACCTGTTTCTCTCCGAGCGGGTTTTCTGGGATCAGCGCAAAGGGCAGATATATAGCGATACGTTCATCCATATCGAGAATGCCACGCATGTGCTTGAGGGCACAGGTTTCATTTCTAATGACAAACTCACACAATACCGTATCTTGAAGCCGGAAGGGATATTTCCGGTAAATAAAGACAGCATATGATATTACCCCTTTCATTGGCAATCGTGATAACGTTGGTTGCCATCGCTTTTTCCGGACTTTTTTCAGGTTGTGAGATCGCTTTCGTGCAAAGCTCCAAGGTCAGGATGGAGATAGATGCCGCCAGGGGAGGACTGGTTGATAAGATTATCAAAGGCTTTTCACGGCATGAGGATATGTTCATATCCACCCTTCTTGTCGGAAACAATGTTGTCCTTGTTATCTATGGTATATCCTTCTCTGCGATAGTTAATCCGGTTTTTGAGGAGTGGTTTCACAATAATGAGGCTTTGACCCTTATCTGCAACACGGTTTTTTCAACCGTGGTTATTTTGCTTCTTGGGGAGTTCCTGCCTAAAACCACTTTCCGTATAAACCCGAATTTCATGATGCGTCTCCTTGCGTTGCCTCTTTATCTTATCTACCTTCTGTTGTATCCGGTGTCATGGTTCGTCTCCGTAATCTCAAAAGGATTGATGAAGCTTTGCGGACTTGATTCTGTGGAAGAAGATAAGGCGAGCCTCACCATGGAGGAACTTGACGATTACATCCAGCAGAGTCTTGAAGATCGGAGCAGTGATCAGGTTGTTGAGAATGAAGTGAAGATTTTCAGGAAGGCTATAGATTTTAAAGACACTCAGATTTCGGAGTGCATGATACCGCGAAACGAGATTGTTGCCGTCCCTCTTGTCGGAACCACGAGAGATAAGCTTATAAAGGTCTTTACGGCTACAGGATTGTCGAAAGTGGTGGTATATCGCGATGACATTGACGATGTTGCCGGGTATATACACATATCGGAAATATTCAATTCCACGGCAGACTGGAGACGCAAGCTCAAGCCGGTGATCTTCACTCCTGAGACTATGCTTGCCAACAAGATGATGCGTCGCATGATGAGCGAGAAGCGCACGCTTGCCATGGTGGTTGATGAATTTGGCGGCACTTCCGGTCTCGTCACTCTCGAAGACATTGTTGAAGAGATATTCGGGGAGATCGAAGACGAGCATGATGTTCAGCGTCTTGTTGCGCGTCAACTCACTGACGGTTCTTATGAGTTTTCCGGGCGTGTCGAGATTTCGGCAATAAATGAGGATTTCGGTCTCGGGATTAAAGAGAGTGAAGATTATCATACCCTTTCTGGATATATCCTGGAGAGCCTGCAGGCGCTTCCAAAGCAAGGAGATACCTTCATAATAGACAATCTTGACTTTACGATAGAAAAGATGACCACCACGCGTATAGAGCTCGTGAGGGTTAAAACAAAAGAAGATGCCTGACAGGCATCTTCTTTTGTTAGATATGATCTGAATATTATATTCGGTGGGAACAACCCGGATGACGATAGTCAGGATCTAATGGGGATACGGTTTAACGATAATCTTTCAAGATTTCGCGAAGGCGTTTGCGAGTAAAGAAGATTCTGCTCTTTACTGTGCCTAAGGGCATGTCAAGTTTTTCTGAAATCTCCTCATATTTGTAACCGGCTACGTGCATCGAGAAGGGTTGGCGGAAATCCGCAGGAAATTTGGCGAGTATCTGTGATATCTCACCCACAGCATAAGCACCGTCGGGCGTTTCAAGACCTGAGTCTTGGCAAAGGTTCAAATGGTGAAAATCTTCAGAAGAATCCACCATGGTGTTCTCTCTAACGCTCTTACGATAATTGTTGATAAAAATATTGCGCATGATCGTCAGCATCCAACCCTTGAAGTTCGTGTTGTCCACAAACTTCTCCTCATTGTTGAGCGCTTTGAGGGTTGTGTCCTGAACGAGATCCTGTGCTTCTTCTTTATCGGTGGTCAGTTTGAGCGCGAAAGAAAGAAGGTTGCCCTGCATCCCTATAACGGAGGATTTAAAGGTGTTTTGCTTGCTCATTTAATTTTTTATCAATTAGGGAATCTAAAAATTAAAAAAAAGTCACTTATTAGGTTATTTGAAAACAAAAAGTCACTGTTCCCTGAGTGACCCCAGTTTATCGGGTGTAAAGTTAATATATTTTCATCAAAATGCAATCGTTATACTATAAATTTTTTTTGAAAAATTTGTCAAATTATCAAGCCTCTTATATCTTGACAATTTAGCTCTTTCGTTTTAAAATAAATTTAAGTAGCTTCAATGTTTTTATGAAAGGATATCAAGTGGGTTCATATTATTTATTAGAGTGTTCAGTTTGATGTTCCCAATTCCATCCGATAAATCACCATTTATCGAACCCGGTTCGATAATGTAAAAAGTATAAGGTAAGAAGTATGATTCGGCACGCCTGAAAATTAGCAGTGAATATCAGCTACGACTTGAGACCCCCGTGCCTAAAAACTGTATTATGGCTCAAGCTTCAATGTCTGTGCAAGGAAAACCTCTGTCCCCTTGTGTCTCGGTGTTATGCTTTTCGTGACAATTATCTAACTTGAAATTTATAATGTCGGATATATATCCGGATGTTTTGACGACTTGGTAGGAGCATTTCGATTGTTGAGAAATGCCGGTTTGAAAATGAAACATGAAACATGAAACTGAACACTCTAATTATTTATTCTCTCTTTAATAATGTATAATCTTCCGGGCAAGTGATAAAAAAATAAGCAGGATACATGTGCATGCACATGTATCCTGCCATATAATTGAAATTAAAAGTTACTTCAGTTTTACCTCGGCATTATTTCACGAGCACTTTTGAAGCCTTGCCGTTCTGAATGCGGATGTATACACCTTTCTCCGGCTCTCCATTGATTTGACGGCCGTTGAGGTCAAACAGACGCACTACGCCATCTTCAGTGTTTGCATCGATATCTGTTACTCCTGTTTCGAAGCTGAGGGCAATCTTACGGATAGGCGATTTGTAACCATAGTTGGCGATATAGAAATTCAATGTTCCAGAGGTCTTGGCGGGGATTTCTATACCGTCTTCATAAAGTTCATATCCAGGAAGCTGGTTTTCGTTATCAGATATTTCGTCAGCTGTCGGAGCGGGGGCTGAAGAGTTCTCCATTCTATAGTAAAGGTAAGCATTTTCCGGAACCTCAATGGTAATGAATGTTTTAGAACCTGTGTTTACCTCGTCTTTTTCCAGAGGTACATTGTCGGCAGATACCGTAAGGTGGCGATATACATTTAAACGCATTATCGCAAAGCCATCGCGGAATCCATCTCCAGCCACACTGCGAGCCTCTAATGTATATGATCCGGGCTTGGATACAAGAATATGAAGTTTACCATCTTTCTCTTCGATGTCATAGTCATCCTCAGTGAGGGCGGGAATTGAATAGGTTATTATACGATTGTTGGGATTGTTTACAACATTTATTTCAGCAATCTCATCAACATATATACCATTTACATTTGGTGTGAAAGTAAGTTGTGCAGACTTTTGATCTGAATTAATGGCATCCCACATCACATTAATTTTCTTAATTTGAGTTGGGTCGGCACTTGGTCCGGATGGTGATGTATATAAAATTTCAGATACTTTATCTGTTTCGTTTTGTGGTATCCATACGTATGAGAATGTTCCTCCATCTGGGTCTTCATTGTCAGATTCAGATACATTACCGCTTGCTGGATCATATGTTCCAAGGATATCGCTGCCGGTTATGCCGACTTTTGTTATTTTATAACCCTCAGGAACAGCTATTTTTAATGTTGCACCTTTTTGTAGTCTCAAATGATATGGTGCGTTTGATGTGTTGTATGATCTGTAATTGCCACCAAATGTTAAAGTTACAGTCTCGTTTTCGCCAGCTATGGACTTTATCTTAGGTTCATATGAGCTTCCACCATTCTGAGTAGTCATGCCATATGGATTATTTGTGGTAAAGTCAAATACAGTTGTTCCGGGTTCTATTTTTTCATTAGGATCTACAACCACTATCTGATATGAAGCAGTACCCTCTGCATAATCTCCATTAGCGGCTATTGTACCAGTGATGGTTACTACACCTGCTTTTTTTACATCTGCTGGTTTTATAACACCGGTTGTGGCATCGACAGTAACGGTTTCAGGATCAGATGAGGCATATGTTACAGTTCCAGGGTTATCTTGGGGATCTGTAATTGTAACTTGTTGCCAAACTACTCCAGTATTAACTTTGCCATAAATAGATGGATTTTCAAAAGAAATTTGAGGATTTTTCCCTAAGACTGAAACCTTAAATGAACCGGAACCGGCAAGGTATTGTCCTTCTACTGGAGCTGTGGTGAAATTAATAGTTGCCTCACCAATTTTTAATCCTTTGATAGTTTTGTCTATTGTATTTAATTCTATAACTTCATTGTCATCAGTTTGGAATGAATATGTTAAGTTTGAAGGTGAAATCTCAGGAAAATCAATAACTTCCCCTATGATGACTTCTGGATTTTCTGGGTTGATTTCATAAACAGGAGTTGCAGGTCCAGCTGAAGCATCAACATATTCTACTTCAATAGAGCTAATATATACGCCTCCGTTGCTTTTAGTTTCTTCGGATGTATTGGTAAATAGTATTTCAAAACCATTTTCAACTGTAACTTCTTCTGATAAGTTTTCGAAAGATATTTCTTGGAAGGTTGCATTTATTTCTTTTGCTACTCCGATTTCTGTACCATTTATTTTTGTTGCTACTGTTGTATTTGCTTTGGAATGTCTTTTTGCCTTTATTGACACTTTGTTTATAATCATTCCTTTGAAGTAGTCAGTAACAAAGCTTAGTGTAGATATTGGAGCATTATTTGAGCCGAATACAAGACTGATAGGCGTATTTCCATCTCTTACTGAATATCTACTTCCTTTCTGAACATTATGTGTGATTGTCCAGTCAATTCCGTTAAGATCCAAGGTAAATACTTCGTCTTTCTTGGATGCTTGTGTTGAGCTGCAGGTCCAATTATATGTATCAGCAAAAGAATTTGCCGATATGCATATAATTAACATTAATGATAGTAAAAACTTTCCCATAAGTTGTTAATTTAATAGATTGTTGTTTTATATTGTGTTATTTTTTATTTCTGTTATTGACGGCAATGTGTTGAAAATGTTAGATTTTTGTGTGTGAAATGTTGAATCACTTGGATTATGATCAAATATTTCGGTTGTATTACAAAGTTATAAAGAATTTTTTACATTTCCGCATGTGTTCGTTAATTTTTGTTAGCATGTTGTGTCATTTTTTGCGCAAACTCTGTAATTGATATTTACTTTTGTAGATATAGTGAGGTGCCGGGTGTTGTATAGGACGTTTTCAGAACTGTGGATATTATAGGTTTCTATATGTTGATGTTTTTGAAAATATCAATGTGTGGAGAGCTAAATAACTTATGGGAAAGTCATTAGCGTGCTGTTGATATCTGATGGAAATATTAAAATCTTTAGGATTGTAAACCTGACAGGGGTGCTTGTGCAATATGTATCCGGGGGCGTATTATCAGGATGGTGCGGTGTTAGGAGAGATAAAGGAAATAGCGGTTGTATGCAACTCCTGTTGCACCGAATGAGGCTTTATGACGCAACAGTCCCCGGTTGAGGTGTTGTCCCCGGTTTTCGTTACTTGTTCCAAAATCAAAGTATGGACGTGAGATGTATATTTCGTTTATCAGATAATCGAAGAGGGGAGTAAGGAGGTCAAGTTCGCGTCCTAAGGGAGTCGTTGCTATGTATTGAGCATGTGCCACCCTGCCGGTGTCGTATATGCACACGGCAGCCTGCGGAGAGGATGCATATTCAAGTATCCAGAATCTTATTTGTTCGGGAAACAGGTCCTTCAGTGTCTGCATCTCTTTTATTGAATGCACGGGAGCCGCATCGTGTCTCTCTTTCAGGCATGCAGCCGTCATTGCCATAATGGGGGCGGCATCGTTATATTCTTTGATGGTAAAATCCAGACGTGCAGATTTGGACAACACCCTGCGGCGAAGCTTGTTGTAAAAACTACGCGGACTGTCGGAAGATTCTTCAT
Organism: uncultured Bacteroidales bacterium; assembly: GCA_949123685.1. Next base: position 56,525 of record CASBHZ010000003.1, read on the forward strand.
TCCCTATAACCTGTCGGCATATTTCCGCGATGGGGATTGCTGTTGCAAGATTGCATTCCGTTCGCACGGCACCCAGCCTGAACATGGCATACTCATCTTCCTGAGAAGGGTGGAGAGAATATATATAAGGAAGTGGTTTATAGTCGAGTGCCTTATATCCCTCACCTTTCCACTGCTCTATTGCAGCTTCGAATATGTCAAGGATGTCAGCGCCGTCGACGTGACGCTCGGGAAGTATCCAGCCGCCATATGTGAGCCCCTGATGTGAATGCAGGATGCCGTCTTCGGAGACATTGGCAGGCAGGATTGCTGCGATGCCCGAACCTTTGCGTGCTATCCAAGAACAATCCTTGAATCTGTCGGCATGATAATCCATATAGTCCCTGAGAAACAGGAATGTCGAGTTTCTGGCATCTCTCACGAATTTGTCCCATTCGTGTCTTGATTCAGGGATATATCTTGAGATGGTTATCATGGAGGCGGAGGAAATTATCTGATCCAGTCGAGGGGGTTGAGCTTGTCGCGGTTTTTCCAGACTTCGAAATGTATGGAAGAATGTGATGGATTCTCCTCATCAGGGGCAAGGCTTCCGAGAGCCTGACCTTGTTTTACAATGTCTCCTACCTTGACCGAAGGTGATGAAATGTTGCCATAGACAGTATAATAGTTGCCATGGTTTACGATCACTACTGTCGAGAATCCGGGTATGACATATACGCCCGACACTCGTCCGCCATATACGGCGAGAGCGGAAGCTCCGGCTGCCGTTTCCGCATCTATGCCAGGGTTGTCATACATCACATCGGGAAGTTCGGGAAGCGAATGGCGTCCGAACTGACTTGTCACGCGGAATGAACCCGCAACGGGGCGAGGCAGCGAACCACGCATGGCTGCAAAATTACCTGCCTGTGATCCGGATTTTGCTGACGAACTCTTATTGCCGGAAGAGGAGTCGTCTGTTTTGCCACGAGGCTTCCGTTTGCGCGCCTCGGCATAATCCCGCTTACCCTTGTTGTCTTTGGATTTGTCAGTTTTCTTGTTTTTATCTTTTTTGCTATCTTTCTTATTCTCTTTCTCCTGCTGCTGGGCGAGAAGCCTTGCTTCCTCTGCCTTGCGGGCTTCTTCGGCTTTTCTTGCTTCTTCAGCTAAGCGAGCCTCTTCCTTTCTTCTGGCTTCTTCCGCTTTCCGGTTCTCTTCCGCAATCAGGGCGGCTATGCGGCTCTTCAGCGCATTCGCCTCCTGTTGTTTCTTGGCAAGGTGTGACTGCAGAGCCTTTCCATTGCGTCGGAGTTCGCCTACTAATGCATCCTGTCTCTTATATTGAGTGTTCAGTTGATTCTGTGCCGCGATTTGGCGGGAAAGCACAATATCCTTCTCCTTGCGGGATTCTTCAAGAAGGCTTTTCTGTTTTGACAGTTCTTCCATTTCCGCAGATATTTCCGCAGATTTTTTCGATCGCCAAGCCGACACTTGCTTAAGATACCTGACACGGCGCATTGCCTGACTGAAATTCTTGGATGAAAATATGAATGCAAGGGTGGAATTTGAATTTCTTTTGGCACGTATCTTTTTGACAGAACGCAGATAGTCTTCCCTCATTTTCTTTAATTGGGCTTCGGAAGACGCTATCTCCGATTCGAGACCGGAAATGCGGTTGTCCAGCTGTTGCACCTGCTCCGTAGCCTTGGCAACAAGGGTTCGTCCGACAGCGATGTCGGAATTGAGCCTGTTAAGTTCTCCAAGACCTTTTTTCACTTCCGCTTCGTTGCGACGCAATTCCTCTTTTGTGCGGGCAATCTCCTTCTGTGTCTCAGCCTGACGTCGCTTTGCATCAGCAGATGTTTCCGGTTTAGCATTGCTCCTTGTGCGAGACTTCGCGGAAGTTTTCCTTGATTTGGACGTTGATTTCGTTGTAGCCTTAGACCTGGATGAAGATTTGTTAGATTTTGAGCCGGTGCGAGTTTTTGACCGCTGTTCAGTTTTTGCCTTGGTTCCGGTCTTTGTTTTCTGTGCTCCGGCAGAAACGGCAGTCCCGATCAAACATAAGATCAGGACGGAATATATGAAGTATTTCTTTAGACTATGTGTCATGTCAGGTTAAACAGTGTTAGAAAGATCCGAGGAACTGCTTGATTCCAACGCGGTTGTATCTGGAGTTTAGATTTATAGGAGCCGGCATTGATGTCTCCCATTTAGTTTCTCCAAATTCTATAGTGGCATCAAATTTCTGTTTGTAATCTTGATTAAAGGTTACATTGAGATCATATCCTTTCCCGGGGTAGTAATAAGCGAGGTCAAGGGCGAGTTCATGATCTGCCGAAGATAATTCAACAAGAAGGTTTTCCACGAGTCCGGCATCGTTGATGCGGTATGTATATCCAAATTCGTCACTCTCTGTCCTCCCTTTGGGGAATGTAAGGGACCAAGCTATGTCGGCACCATTGTCGGCGGAATTTTGCAGGCTGTCTGTATTTTCGATAATTCTTGCGAAATCCAGTAATTCGGCAGTGCTCTCGGAAAGCTCTCCGGCACGCAGAACTACGGCGCGTCCCAACAGGATGCTCTGGATGTCGGAGATAATGTCGGGGTAATCATACTTTATTCCGGAAATGGATTCCGCGCAATATACATGTTTCATCTTGTTCACGGCAATGACGGAATCTCCGGAAATTTCTATGCGTCCCACTTCTCCGAGGAAAGACGCTCTCACCGAGATGGATATCTCCTCAGATTTTTTCATGGATATCTTCACGGTAGGAGAGAGCGGCAGGCTTTTCATGCGGAGCTTTCCGGAGATTTCAGCCGTTTCCCATTCATTATAATTCGGGAGGATTGCTGCAAGGGCATCCTGTCTTGCAGCTTCATTACAAATTAACCCGCCGTGAACTATGGAGTCTGTCACTTCCTGTCCCGACACAAAAAATGACGGGGAAGTAATAAAGAACATGAACAACGGTAATATGAAATTGAACCGGCAGATTGCCGACACTTTATTTCTTTGCATTTTTAAGCGTTTTTATTTTCAGTTGTATGTCGTTGTTGTCAGGTTCGAGTTTAAGAGCCTTTTCGTATGCTTCAAGTGCCTCCTCTTTCTCTCCGAGGGCTGACAGTATGTCGCCGTAATGATCATATAACTCAGCGTGTTCGCTGTCATCTTTAGCGGCTTCTTCCACGGCTGTAGCCTGATACTTACGCGCCTCTTCATCCTCCCCCTTTTTATGGAGTATCCATGCGTAAGTGTCAAGGAAAGTGGGATTGGAAGAGTTTTCGCCGTCAAGGCTCTTTAGGCTCATTTCGGCAGCACGGGTCAGGTCTCCGCCATTCTCGCTAAGGAAATATGCATAATTATTGAGGGCGAGGGTGTTATCAGGATGCAGGCACAAAGCATTGTCATAAGCCTTGAAAGCTTCCTGCAACTCTTTCTGCCCATAATGGCAATCGCCTATGCTCGTGAATAATTGCGAGAGGCGCTGCATGTCGTCGTAATATATTGAAGCGGGAATGTTTTTTGCCGTCAATGCAGTGTCAAGCGGCAGACTTGGCGCTATGTCCTTGATTATCTTGTAATATGTTTCTATTGCGACATCGAAGTCTTCCGCCATTTGTGCCGCTGAGGCATATAGCACCATAAGGTTGCGCGAAGGTGTTATGTTTCCCGATAATTCCTTATATGTGCCCATTGCCTCCGCGGGGCGGTCATCCGCCATCTGGTATGTCATCAATTGCCCGCGGTATTTCTCTTCAGACGGAGAGAGGTCGATCGCATACCCTATTTCCTCGCAAGCTTCTTTGAAGTTGCCTTTTGCTGCGGAGTATCGTGCCGCGAGGTCGAGCACCTCCGGCTCGTGGGGATATTGTTCGCGGAGTATGTTGAAGAGGTGGTCTCCGCGTGCCGTATTCTGTTTGTCCGTGAGTAATTTCTGCAGGTATTCTTCAAGCATCATCAACTTCTGTCCGAGATCGAAATCTTCGGAAAGGAGCGCTTCATAAGTCTTTGAGTCATAGCGCACGGAGTCTCCCTGTTGGCGGTAATAATTTGCCAGGGCGAGTTTGGCGGCGCCGTAGTCAGGATTCAGACGTTCCGCCTCTTCGTAATATGTAAGGGTTGAATCAGGCATGTTTGCCATCTCAAACAGGTTTCCTTTGAGGATGCGATATGCCGGTTCGACGGGATTATAGTCGACGAGTGCAGAAGCTTCCGACAAAGCCCCGACGGTGTCGCGGCGTGCAAGATGATATGATATTTTCTTGATTGTAATCTGAGGGTTGTATCCCTCTATTGTCTCATATCTTGACAGTGCTTCGAGAGCCTTGTCTATGTTTCCGTCAGCCATGTATGCCTCCGAAAGATGAACCAATGTGGAAGAAAGATCCGGGCGTCGTTCGGCAGTGCGTTCGAAAATACGTATCGCCTCTTTTATTGAATCTACGCGAGCTGCGACATATGCATAATATAACGCTTCGTTATATTCATCCGGATACCGGTCTACAAAAGGACGCATGTATGAAAGGGAACGGCTCAGTTCGGTGCGGGTCTGCATCGTGTCTGATTCGGCGGCAAGCCGTTGTGTCCCGTATGCCGATGCGGCTTCCGTGTATGACGGGTCCAGATCCTTTGCCCGTTTATAATACTCGTAGGCGGCATCCGGTTCGTCAGCCATCTGCCTGCGCAATCCTTCAAGATAATAATAGCGAGCCTTCTGACGCTCCGGAGATACTTTCTCTCTCTCCGGAGATGCGGCGTTCACGATCGTTGCCGCAACCATTAAAACGGCTACGATTGCGAATGGTATAATATTTTTGATTTTTTTCATTATTAATTCTTACCGGTGTGTCCGAATCCTCCATCTTCCCTCTCCGTGTGGTCGAGATGTTCCACCGGTTCCCATTCTACACGTGTATATTCCTTTATTACCATCTGTGCGACACGGTCGCCGTCGCTGATAGTAAAGTCGTCTTCACCAAGGTTGATAAGGATTATGCCTATTTCTCCCCGGTAGTCGGCGTCGATGGTGCCCGGTGAGTTTACGATTGAGATACCGTGATTCAATGCGAGTCCGGAACGGGGACGTATCTGACACTCATATCCCGAAGGGAGTTGCATGTAAATGCCTGTAGGGATAAGGGCGCGTTGCATCGGTCGCAATTTGATTGAACCATCCGGGAGGAATGCGCGTATGTCCATACCGGCAGCTTCGAAAGTGCTGTAGGAAGGTAATGGGTGGTGGCTTTTGTTTATTATCTTTACTTTAATTCTTTCCATATGGCTATTTAACAAGTTAATTACGATATGACATGGGGCAATTAAAATAGTGGCTGCCCATAATAAGATAACGGACAGCCACAATTTTTGTTGAATTTTGGGTTAGCCCTCTTCGATAGCGTCGTTGGGGCAAACAGATGCGCAGCTACCGCAGCTGATGCATGTGTCCGGATCGATCTTGTAGATGTCGCCCTCAGAGATAGCCTCAACGGGGCAAACGGGAAGACATGTGCCGCAAGCGATACATCTGTCTGTAATTACGTAAGCCATAGTCGTAAAATATTAAAGTATAATTAAAAGTTTATATACCTTACAAAATTACCATAATCTCTTTATACTCCCAAATAATTGAGTGAAAAATTGCGTTCTTTTGTTGAGCGGCTGTCGCTTTTCGGAGATAACGGCTGTTGCTGTAACGATGTATATATTTTTTAACAGCTTCTTACACAGGATATATGACACCTCTTATTTCAATAATTACGATTACATATAATGCAGCGGAAACTATCGGCGTTACCATGGCTTCCGTTGCTGAGCAAAATTGCGGGGATTATGAACATGTCGTGATCGATGGCGCGTCAAGCGATGCCACGCTCGAGATTGCGCGTGGTTATGCCGGCGTGAGGATCTTGAGCGAACCCGATCATGGACTTTATGATGCCATGAACAAAGGATTGCGGATGGCTCGCGGAAAATATGTGCTTTTCCTTAACTCCGGAGATTCCTTCCATTCTGCGGATACTTTGGAGGCGTATGCCCGCAGGGCAAGGTTAGGTGATGACATTATATATGGAGACACGGTTATTGTAGATAAGGAAAGGAACATAACGGGACCGCGTCATTATTCAGTTCCTGAAAAACTGACGGCACTCAGTTTTTCAAAAGGTATGTTGATATGTCATCAGGCTTTCATGGTCAGGAGCAAGCTGGCTCCGGAATATGACCTTGCATACCGTTTCTCTTCGGATTATGACTGGACTATACGTTGCATCAGGAATGCAGATGAATCCAAATGCACCAATCTAAATATGGTCACGATCGACTATCTGTCGGACGGGCTTACGGATCGTAATAAATTTAAATCCTTGCGCGAGCGTTATAGGGTGATGGCTTCGCATTACGGGCATCGCAGGGCACTCGCACGCCATGCCGCGCTTGTTGCCGGCAAAATCTTTGGCGCCCGCAAATGAGCAGATCGTTGACCTCGAGGGTCTTGAAAGTGATAGGGCTCTTTTCCGGAGCGGAGGCGTTCGGAATAGTGTGTTCTGTCGTGAAGATGAAACTGGTTGCCCTGTGGTTGAGCGCTACGGGTGTGGGATTGTTTGGGATTTTCACCACCACTGCCGATACCATCTCAATTATCACCGGGCTTGGATTGCGTCAAAGCGGAGTTAGGGAGGTGGCTAAGAGTAATGATTCCCGGAGCCGGCTTGAAAGGGTTGTGGAGAAACTTCGCGGCTGGTGTCTCATGTCGGGATTATTTGGAGCGCTTGCCGTCAGTTTTTTGGCTCCATGGCTGTCGTTATGGTTTTTCAAGGATATGACATATTGGTGGCAGTTCATGATCCTTGCAGCCGCTTTGCTGATAAACTCGCTGGTAGGAGGGGAGCAGGCTATCCTGCAAGGCACTGAGCGTTTCAAGCGTCTTGCCAAGGCGAGTGTAGGCGGAAGCGCGTTGGGGTTGGCTTTGTCCATACCGATGTTCAGATGGCTCGGAGATGTGAGCGTAGTTCTGTCGATTATTGTCTATTCCGTTTCCATATTGCTGTTCCTGTTTATAAACAGGAACAAGGATTTGCCTTATAAACTTCCCGACAGACAGGGAATGAGGGAGGGCACCGGATTCGTGAGGCTTGGCGGATATATTGCCCTTGCCACTTTCGCCACAAACCTTGCGCAGATGGTTTTCATATCCTGGCTCAATAGGGAAGCATCAACTGCCGAGGTGGGATATTTTCAAGCCGGAAATACATTGGTGTTCCGCTATACTTCCTTGATATTCGGAGCTGTTGGACTGGAGTTTTATCCCCGTATGGCAGCCAATAGCCATTCTCCCAGACGTATGTCGTTGTTTGTCAGCCATGAGATATTCCTTCTCCTTAAGATTTTTATTCCCATGCTTGCGGCTTTCCTCCTGTTTCGCAGATGGATAGTTGAAATCCTTTACACATCTGATTTTGAAGTTATAGTGCCGTTCATCTCTATAGCCATATTTACGATTATCCTCCGGTGCGTGTCGACATGCATGGCATTTGCGATCATTGCCAAGGGGGATGGGAAAACGTACCTGTTTACCGAAGGTATTGACGCGGTGATAGGCGTGTGTCTCAACATATGGTTCTATAACCATTACGGACTCACGGGTATCGGTGTCGCCCAGGTGATATGGTACGGGATATACACCGCCATGATATCGGGCGTGTATTTCATGCGTTACCGGTTGCGGCTCATTCTATGATCACTTGCGCGTCTACATACGGACGGTCGTTTACATACAGGATAGACCTGTATTGAGATGTGGAATCGATAAATATATCCGATTCAGAAGAGAAGTTGAGGATCCGTGGCGACATTTCGCGTTTTAAGGTTGACGGGAGGAGCGTTTTCCTGACAACGAAATTGCGAGGATCTGACGCGGACTGGATGCATACCCAGCTTTGCGCCCCGACTTTTACTACTATATTCGAATCTTTTTTGAAATCGATGTGTTTCATCGATTCTGGGTATATAACGAGAAACGGTTTTGCCGGATTTTGTTGGCGCAAACGGTTGGTGTATGTGTTGCGCCGCTGGGTTGTTTCTTCCTTGTTGAAAAGGAACAGGCGGTTTTCAATGAATATTGTTCCGGATTCAGATTGCGAGTATTCTCTAAATATTGATTCCGTTTTAAGATTCTGCATCCTGACTCTGAAGCCTTGGAAAATGATAACGCAACAGGCGATTACCGCTACGACGGCAATCAAGGAGGCGGGTATATTTTTATTGTGAACATATATGATTGTCAACAAGACGAAGCATAGATTGTAAGGCAAGATGCCACGTCCTATTTTCCCAAGACAGAGATTAAAGAGCAATGACGTGACTATAGCCGCAAATAAAAACAATGTTATCGGGTTTGAAAAGGATTGTCTTATCCGTGATATGTCTCCGTTTATATAGATGAATATTAATAATATGAGGGGGAACCAGATAATTGCCGGCAATTGTTCGATCAAGTTCAGGTATGAGCTTTCCACAGATGATCCCTGGATCATTCTCCCGAAGTTTCCGGGTGAGAGTATTGAGATTAAGGCGCCGATTGAAAAAGGTATTGACAGACACCATTCCCGGCGGGTCAGCTTACCTTTGCGGTAAATAAGATAAAAGAGCAATGCACCTCCGACCGGAACAGAGAAACCCTCATGCATCTCCCCGATAAGGAAGCTCCCGATTGCCGTTAGTATAAGTTGCAAAGTTGAAAATTCCCGCTTGGAGAAAAACCATCTTAGCCATATCACTATCGCACAAGACACCCACGCATAATTGATCTGGAAGGGTGGTGTGAAGGGTAGAGGGAAAAACAGTAATATTGAAAGGATTGAGGATAACGTGGCTACTTTAAAACGCGAGGAGGTATTGTTGAAATTTGCAATGTTGTATGCAAGTGCCATCCATACTGCCGCGTTTGCAATGGCAAACCAGTATTTGCTCAGTATGCCGCAAAAGATCTGAACGATAAAATGAATTACAAACCTCCCGTTGGCATTGAAATAGTGGTTCACCTGGGAATCCCATATGTCTTTTAGCGACGTTATGGGAATGAAAGATTCGTCCTCTCCATATCTGGGAATGAAAAAGGAATAGGCTATGGCATCGTCATTCCATTCGCTCCAAAGGGCGAATAACAGAGCCAAGACCCCGACTGGTAAATATGGTAAGAATTTCCTTGTTGACAACATGATTGTAGATATTAAAAGAGAATCTATACTAATAGAATCTGAAGAAATCACCGCGCTGTATAGAATCCGAGATTTCGAATGCCTTGGTTTGTGCAGATATGTCTTCCGATTCTGTGTTTCCTTTGATTGTTTTATGTGTTGTGACAGCCGAAGATAATTCGGGATCCAGCAGGCTTCTGCCTAACCCGCGATACTTTCCGTCCGGTCTATTCATTATCTGTAATATTGTGGGGAAAACGTTCACTTGCCCGGTAGTGGCGGTTATTTTCTTTGTAACCCCGGTGTTTATTGCCAAAAACATCATAGGCAAGGAATCCTGATGATTGTTGTTGCCGTCTCTGAATTGAGACGAATTGACTCCTAATCCTTGGGAATGGTCTGACACTATGAAAATTACCGTATTGTCGAATAAGTTCGCGGATTTTAAATATTCTAAGAAACATCCGAGACTCTTATCGAAATAATTGACCATATTAAGATAGTTCTTTTCATTCAATGACAGGTCGTCGGTGTTTAGCCAGCTCTGCATGGGCACGCATTCTTCCATAAATGGCACATGCATCGAAAACGTTACTAATTCAACGAGGAAAGGGTTCTTTAATCCGTCAATTATTTTATTGGCAAAATTAAACAATGCTGCATCCCTGCCAATTCTTTTTGCAGACTCATTGAAATGGTTTATATTATAAATCTCCTTGAAGCCGTAGCTCTGATATGCTCGGGTTTGATTCCATGTGTTGCCATTATCTCCGAAGATTGCAATGGGTTCTTCGATGTTCATGATTTTCCCCAGATCAGGGAATACATTTTTATGACTAAACAACATGGAGGATACGCCATTGTTCAAAGGCAGTAATCCTGTATTGATCAGTTGTTGCCCGTCATTGGAACAACCCTGTTTAACTTGCGGAATCATGTTTAGGGAGGAAATGCTTCCCTCTCTTTCAACAAGGAAATTCATCACAGGGGTGATTTCATGTCCGTTGACATTCCGGAATACTACGTCAGCATTTAACGATTCGACTACGATAATGATGATACTCTTGTTTGTGTTGCCTTTAAGAGCCGGAATATCCGTGAACTCCGGGATGTTGTCAAGAAATTCGGATATGTTGTCGATGTCATTTTGTTTTAGTTCTATCGTATGCTTTGTTGTCAGATCGCGGATAATTTCAATTGATGCTCTCAAGAAATATATACTTAAGCCTTCTTTCTGGAAGTCGAATTTGCAAGGGAAGCATTCGGCTGTAATCCGTTGCTGAGTAATCTCGTGGAATGAAGTTGCTCCAAGTCCGGAATTTCTATTCCATCTTGAAATAGTAATATTGAAAGCCAATTGAGATAATGCAAATAGGGTTAGCGATATGGATATGACGATCAATTTATATTTTCGGGAAATGCCGTCATGTTGTAATATGTGTTTCTTAAAGAAAAGGATATATGATGCGGTGCATAATGTTGGTATGAGTATATATACGCAGTCAGGGAAATTAACTAAAGCCTTGACAGAATTGATAAGGTCCATATTGAGGTTGGAGGATAGCCGGTAGAATGTTGCCGGTATGAAATCTCCCCAGAACCTGCAATGCCATTCATTGAAAAGAAAGAAGACGGAAATCATCCATATCATTATTAATAATAGCCAGGCTTTCTTTGGAGGCAATAGCCAATATACTATAAATAAGGCGGCACAGTCTCCAATGCCTTTGGCGACTGTTACAATAAACTTTGCCCCCATACCTCCTATGGATTGAGTGAACCAGATCCATTCAAACAGAAGGAACAGATAGCATATTATATAGAATATCGGTAAACTATGCTTTCTCAATAAAGCCTGAATGTCTGTTTTTCTCATTTTTCTCCGGGGTCTCTGTCAACGGGTGAATATAGGAAGAAACGCCGGCCTTTAATGTTGAATCCGGTTTCAATGTATTCTTTGCCTCGGATCTTGACCATGGTGCGAGGGAAGATTTCCACGATCATGTCTATATATGAGCCGGAAAATGGATGGTCGGATATGATCCGGTCACCGAAATGTCTCGTGCCGTTAAATTCGCTCCAGTCAATATCTTTAGCCGCTGCCGGAAGTATCACCAATTGTTTTCCGTTGCCGTAATGCTTGCTCATGCGGTATCTGTAATATGAATCATCGTCATCGGGAACTCCATGGGTCTTTCTCAGAAGATACCATGGGAGATCGGGTTCGTTCGTGTAATCCATGAAAATGATTCCGTCGCTTGATTCCTTATATAATCCGATAGCTTTGTATGTCTCTACGCCGAGTTTTATTTGCCAATATACAAGTGTGGAATAATGAAACAATGTTGCCGCGCAAAGTAAAAGGGATAAGCTGACCGATATGCATTTAGGGATGGTTATATTCAGTCGTGATATGATTTGAAATATTGCAATCAAGGCAAATATCTGGGCGAACCAGCCTGTCCTCCCTCCATATTGGCTTATCAGCATGAACCCCGTGGAGAATACTGCCGCCACGGCAAAGGCTATCCATGAAGTGCGTATCAGAGATTTCAATAGATTCCGGTTCCAAATGAAAAGACATATTATGGCTATGAATAATATCACCACATATCCTGCAGAAAACGCAAGCATTTCTAAGGGTGGTTCAGGTTGCAGCATGCTTCCTACCCTCGAATATGACGCAGGAGAGGTGAGAGTGAATATTCCTCCGGCAATGAAGGCAAGTGTCATCAACTTGCCGGCGAAGTCCCGGCGTTTGTAGAATCCGGATGAAATAATGTAGGCAGTCATACCTATTGCCATCGGCATGCCCGCAGCCTCATGCATTGCAGCGGCAATGAAGCAGAACGGGATCAATAGCCAGCGCCAATAAGTGGCTATCCAGCCTTCTGTTTTGGTGATCACGTAAACTGCCGACAATATGAATGTCGCTCCCCATACATAGTTGTATGTTGCGCAAAACTCCATCCATATGGCATCCCATCGAAACGTGATTGCCGCTAAGGAAATAATGATTGCTGATAGGAAATATTCAGTGCGTGGTCTCTTTAAAGAGAGCTTGACTATAATGTAAAACAACACTGCGGTGACTATGCCGTTAGAAATTGAACGGAGCCACTGAGGCATAAAGTTGAGTCCGACCGGAGTGATCATGTCGGCAAATCTTGCGTTGCCCCAGAGCCAGTGGCGATACATGGAGCGGGGAAAGGAATACCAGCAGTCATTCTGTTCGGCAAATGAATGATAAAATCCGAGATCATCGCCTAATGGAGGCATGAAGAAGCCCATTAGGGCGTATGCCGCACCGATAAATGCTATCATCAGGACAGGCAGAAAGCTTGCGGCATGTATGTTTCTATTTTGAGAATGCGCCATATAACCAGGATTTTATGTATGTGAATGTTGTGATGCCGTTTGCGACACGGCTGTTTCTCCACGCATGAGACATCATCCTCAATGGCCAGGACCACGGATGAGTGTGCGCGAATACGGCACCTTTGGTCCGTATGAAGGCAGGATCGGAAGCAAGCCGTGTGGAGGTTGAGGGCGAATCGTGCGTGGCAATGGAGATGGGGATGAATTTCCCTCTGATACCGGCTTTCAATGCATCGTGAATGAAGATTTCTTCTTCGCCGGATGAGAATCTTGCGCCAATACCGAAATCCTCATTAAACCTAATTTTGTTCATGATCTTTTCTCTCCTGAATGCGATCTCGATCGAGGATACATAATATCCTTTCGGTGGTGAAGACAGGTAGAACGGGAAAGACGGATAGTATTTTTTATCGGATCTTGATTCGTATCTGAATGTCAGAATGTCATTTTCCGGATTTTTGTTGAAACAGTCTATGACGGTATTTAGTCCTTCCTTAGAATAGGTTACGTCATCGTCGGAAATCAGACATAGCGGAGCAGAGGCTGCTTCGATGGCGAGGTTGCGATTTTTAGAGAGTCCCCGGGTTCTGTTTTTGATTATATTGAAATCAGGGCGTTTCAGTTCTTCGGGGATTCGGATGTCCATATCCGGCAATTGCCAGCTGACGAGGTATTCGACACCGGGCACATGCGGGTGATCAGCCGCGATAATGCGTCTGATTCCTACTTCTCCCAAAGTGCAGATTAATACCTGAAGCCTCGTCTCTTGATTTTCCTTTCCCATTTCATTAATTTAAATCGCTTCATTATCTGCAAATTTAGCTAAATTTTTTCAATTAAATAAGCGGTCTCTTGTTTAATCATTAAGAATCCGGCTTAGGGAGCTGTTCTCAACTCAGCTCCCTGCTTTTAATTCGGCTCTTTACTTCTAACTCGGCTCCTTAAGCCGAGAACAGAAGAGCCGGCAAAGCCGGCTTTGCGAGCCGATTGCTGAATTTCGGCTGGTTGGATATTTGGGGTGTGTTTATTCTCGGGCTTTGCCCGAGCTTCTGTTTCCGGCTTTTAAGCCGGATGAATGCAGGGCCGGATTCGGCTTTTGAGCCGGATGGATGCAGGGCCGGATTCGGCTTTTAAGCCGGATGAATGCGGGGCAAATCCCGGCTCAAAGCTTGCTGACTTTCATGATGGCGGGGGTGTGGGCGAGAGAGGCGAATTTTCTTGCTGTGTCATTTAATTCTAATGCCTTTTTGCGGGTCATGGGGATTTTTGATGTGTTGTAGGTAAGCGGGGCGATTTGTAAAAGCCTTCCTTCCAGGCATAAGTCGAAATTTCTGCCTGCCGGTTTGTATCTCTCCGGGAAGCCGTTGTCAAGGATTTCTATTATATTGCCCGATAAATTCAGGATTTCTTCCCTTAGCGATTTCTCGGCTTTGCTTATGAACGGGGAGACCAATGCCTTGTTTTCCCTTGCTGCCTCTTTCCAACCTGCCTCTAATTCCGATAGCCGCTGGGCGGAATATTTACTGCTGACTATAATGGCTTCATGATGAATCTTCTTGAGGAGTAATATATTGCCGAAGGCTGCGTATTGGTGCTCACCGATGGTGATTTTGACCGGAGAGTGGAAATACTCGGGATGGATCTTGCGCAAGAAATAACGGCGGGGATTGTCATCGAGATAGCGACGTTCTGTCTCAAGCATTTCGCTGGTTCGTATAATCCTGTCGTGGTAGTTTTCTTCGAATATGGAGAATGGCGCTGCGGTGTGATTGTCGGGATATCCGAACATGTCGCATACACAGCGGGTACATGTCACTTTCAAGAGACCGATATAGTGCCCCAAATGATCAGGGAGATATTCTCGGGCATGTATTATGAAATGCACATGATCCGGCATCACCACAATCTTTTTGAGCAAAATTGCCGTATGGATCTTGAAAAAATCGCGAAATCCCATGCGCATTAAGGCTCCAGCATCGGAAAGCTCGACCGAAGGCTCAGACCCGTTTTCGGGTATTAGGATTCTTTTGATGCCGGGAGATATTTCTGTGGAACGTTTACGTGCAGCCGTGAAGTCCGGCTTCTCTTTCCGAGAGTCGAAAATGCGGCAGAATAAATGCGGGAAAGCGGGATTCTTGGCGAGGGTTATCATATAATAGGAGACTGACCTGTAATCATGGTTCAGGCATCTCCGTTTCATGTTCGGTATGGTTTCCCTGCGGAAAGGTATCCGGTTTATGTCCGTATTGTCCTGCATGGTGAACTTATTTCAGGATCTGATTCCAATGCAGCTCGAATTTGTTGGCTACAATCTTGACATCGTTGTGCTTTTCCACTATCCTTCGTCCCTCCTGCGCCATCTTTCTCAGAGATGAGGGGTCAAATATCATTTGTCTGAATTTTTCCTTCCATTCATTATCCGATATCAGGGGGGATAACGGGATTATTGCTCCAAGATCCGGCTCGTTGATATATCGGTAAAACTCAGGCTGGGCACCTGTTGCGGCAACCCTTCCGAGAGCCATCGCCTGAAATCCGTTGGTGCCGGGGGAATATGAATACAATTGATCAAGGACAATATGACTTTCCCTCATCTTGCGGAGGTATTCTGCAAGGGGGAGATTACGCACGCATGTGACGGAGCACTTGTCTGGCATCTCCTTTTCCAGTTGCCGGCATATGTCGAGAAGTTTTGCGGTGCCTTTCTGAATCTCCATGCCTGCTCGCATGCCGATGAAGAAGTTGATTTTTTCAGAAAGGTCAAAGGGGGAGGGGTTTAGGTCTGTCAGGTCTATGGGGATATTGGTGAAGGCAACCCTTTCCCCTAAAAGAGGACGGGCAGCAATGTCGTATTCCGGCAACACCGCCATTGCTCCGTCTATGTTGTGATAAACGTAATCGCAATATTCTTTCATCCCTGCCCCGGTCCATGCTGCCGCCCTGTGGGTTTTAAGTTCAAACTCAGTCGGATTGCCGTTGACTTCAAATTCCGAGAATTTGAAAGTCTTGCCATCTAAGCAAGCCTTGACGAAATAATAATCATCACCGGCAAGGGTCAGGAATAGGCTCCTGTTGTTTCGTCTCAGTATGTCGAAGAAATATTTGATTTTTTGAGGACGCAGGGACAGGAAATGCGGGTTTATGATCTGGACAACATCATAGCCCTTAAGGCGGGGAACCAGCCTTAAAAGCCTGTAAAGATATTTTACGGCACCGAGTTTGCCCGGTTGACGGTCAAGCAAGATGTCTTTTCGGGTGTCCATGTATCTGCCTCCGTCTGAAATGACAGTCACTTCATGTCCGCGCTTTTGCAGCTCGCGGGCAAGACAGGCATGCAGGTTGGAATAGTCACCGAAAAATAATATTCGCATCTTTTCGCTTTCAGCAGTGAGGCGAACTTGTTTTAACATTCGTATATACGTTTGCACAAGTTCGATACAAAGGTAGTTAAAGTTTTTGTAAAAGATAATCTTTTTTATTAAATTTGCGCAAGTTTTATGCCGGGTATGTTTCCGTTGTAATCCGGCGGTTTTCGGACTGATGTCGAAAATAGTTTAACGGCTTTTTAAAGTGAATTAGATGAAATCGAAGCACGTTTTATTGTCATTCTTTATGCTGTTCTCGCTGGTGGCGTTTGCCATGACTGACCAGCAGGTAATTGACTATATCAAGCAGCAGACGGCTGCCGGGAAAACAGAGCAACAAATAGGTAAGGAACTTCTTGCAAAAGGGGTTACTCCGGAACAGGCAAAACGCATCAGGGCAAAATTCGAGGCTCAACAAAGCGAAAACAGGACCACCAAGAAAACTGTGGAAGCAGCTGACAAGGAGAGGATGCACAATCCGATGGAAGATATCTCTTTGTCTGCGATGGACAATATGACTCGCGAACTTGAAGATCAGGATTCTGAACAGAAAGATCTGTTGGAGCCGTCGCGTAAGATATATGGTCATCAGGTGTTCAATTCAAAATCACTTACTTTCGAGCCGAGTGAGAATCTCGCCACTCCACAGAATTATCGTCTCGGTCCGGGCGATGAGGTCATAATAGACATATGGGGCACATCTGAAGACCATATGCGTCAGACTATCTCTCCGGAAGGGAGTATCATGATCTCTCAGATCGGTCCGGTATATCTTAACGGATTGACTATCAGTGATGCCAATAAACATATCAAGAGCGCTTTTTCACGCAAGTATGCCGGAATGGCGGATGCCCAGACCGATATTCAGGTGACATTGGGGCAGGTGCGCACTATTCAGGTTGACATACTCGGAGAGGTGGCTACACCGGGAACTTTCCGGATGTCTCCGTTTTCTACCGTGTTCCATGCATTGTATAGGGCAGGCGGAATCAACGACATAGGATCGCTCCGCAACATTCAGGTGCTTCGCAACGGCAAGAAGGTTGCCGGCGTGGATATCTACGATTATCTTTTCAAAGGTAAAACTTCCGGCAATATCAGGCTTCAGGAGGGAGACGTGATAATAATCCCGCCTTATGAACAGCTTGTAAGCATTGACGGTAACGTGAAGCGTCCGATGTTTTATGAAATCAAGCCGGACGAGACGGTGAAGAGCATTCTCGATTATGCCGGAGGATTCACTGGCGATGCCTATGGAGGCATGGTGCGTCTGTCGCGCCAGTCGGGCACCGAAAATGAGCTGTACAACATAGAACGTGGCGAGTTCGCTTCATATCGTCTTAAAGATGGCGACATAATAACCGTCGGCACTATTCTTGACCGTTATGCCAACAGGGTGGAACTAAAAGGTGCGGTCTATCGCCCGGGAATGTTCGCGATAGGTGATGATATCAGGACGGTTCGCGACCTTATCCGTAAGGCGGATGGCGTTACAGAGGATGCATATACCGACAGGGTGCTTCTTTATAGAGAGGGCGCGTCCAAGCAACTTGAAGTCATGGCTCTTGACCTTAAGGATATTTTGGCAGGCTCGGCACCCGATGTCAAGCTTAAGCGTAATGACATGCTTGTGGTTTCGAGTATCAATGAGCTTGAAGAAAAGGGAGACTTGTATATCGGAGGACAAGTTGCTCGTCCCGGAACTTATGTCTATGCAGAAAATACGACTCTGGAAGACCTGATTTTCCAGGCTGGAGGTCTTTTGGAGGGTGCATCAACTGCGCGTGTAGATATCTCGCGACGTATTGTTGATCCGTCATCTACAGTGCCCACTCAGCGTCTGTCTCAGAATTTTACCGTGTCAATAGAGAATGGTCTTGCGGTGGGTGATGGCAAAGGCTTTTTATTGAAACCTTATGACCATGTTGAAGTGCGCAAGAGTCCGGGATATGCTTCTCAGGAAACTGTTTCGATCAATGGGGAAGTGCTCTTCTCCGGTTCGTATGCTATTGAAAAACGCAACGAACGCGTATCCGAGTTTATAAACAGGGCAGGCGGACTGATAGACGGGGCATACGTTAAAGGTGCACATCTTGCCCGCAAGCTGTCCGAGTCTGAATATAATTCAAGGAAAGAGGCTCTGAGACTTGCCCAGGCGAACAGTTCGGGGAGCGAAGGCGATTCCATTGCCCTCAGCAAGATAGACGTGTCGCCTACATATAATGTGGGTATCGACCTCGAGAAGGCTTTGGCGAATCCCGGCAGCCATTATGATCTGGTCATGCAACCCGGCGACTCGCTGTATATTCCGGAAATTCAAAGCACCGTGAAGATCTCCGGTGATGTAATGTTCCCCAATGCAGTTGTATATCAGCCCGGCAAGAAACTCAGCTATTATATAAATCAGGCGGGAGGCTACGGACAGCGTGCCAAGAAGAGCAAGGCGTTCGTCGTGTACCTTAACGGCACGGTTGCCCAGGCAAAACGAAATACGGTCATAGAGCCTGGTTGTCATATTATAGTTCCCTCTAAGCCGCAGAATAGCGGTACAGACTGGACTAAGATACTCACAATGGCAACAAGTTTCATGTCGATCGCTACTATGGCGGCAACTATTCCCAATCTGTTCAAATAGATTTGATTATAATGCAGGAAGAAAACGACAATAAGATAAATAAGGCTGAGGATAAGGAAATCGATCTCCTTGAACTTGCCTCGACCCTTTGGAAAAAGCGGAAGAAATTGGTTTTATGGAGTGCATGCGGTGCCCTGATAGGTTTGGTAGTTGCATTCAGCATTCCAAGAGAATACACCACGTCGGTCAAGCTCGCCCCGGAGGAGACTGATGGGAAATCGTCGGGGGGAAGTCTCGGCGCGCTTGCTTCAATGGCAGGTCTTGGCGGCGGTTTCTCCTCCGGTTCGGATGCTTTCTATCCAAAACTTTATCCGGATGTTTTAAGTTCCGTGCCGTTCACTACAAGCCTTTTTGACGTGACAGTTCCCACTGACGAGAAAAACGGAAACAAGACTCTTACCGTGCGTAAGTATATGGAAGAGGAGGTCAAGGCGCCTTGGTGGAGAATGATAATGGCATTACCCGGAAAACTCATAGGCATGATTGCCGGTGGTGACAGTGACAAAGAAAAAGGCAATGGCAAGGTTGACAATTTCAGGCTTACGCCTAAGGAGAGTGGGCTTGTAACGGCGTTGAACCAGCGAGTCTCAGCCACGGTAGATACCAAGACCTCTGTTGTCACCATCACTGTAACCATGCAGGATCCAGTTGTATCGGCAGTGCTTGCAGACACAGTGGTGTCAAGGCTTCGTGATTTCATAACCGACTATCGAACCAGCAAGGCTCGTCATGATCTCGAATATGCAATGAAGATCAATGATGAGGCAAAAGAGAATTATTATAAAGCGCAACAGCGTTATGCCGATTATCTTGACCGCAACCAAGGTCTTGCTTTCCATTCGGCACAGACAATGCGCGAGCGTCTTGAGAACGAGATGACCCTTGCTTTCAACCTTTATAACCAGACTGCTCAGCAAGTGCAGAAAAGTCAGGTGAAAGTGCAGGAAAACACTCCGGTGTATGCGGTGGTTACGCCTGCTACGGTTCCGGTGAAAGCCTCCAGCCCCAAGAAGTTGATGATATTGGTTGGTTTCACTTTCCTCGCCTTTTTTGCATGTGCGGCTTGGATCCTCTTCATATCTCCATTTGTAGAAGAGAGGAAAAAGCAATCAAAAAGTGAATAAAGCATTTTTCTTGTTGATATTTGTTTCCGCTGTAGCGATGTCGGAAGCGAAAGGTCCGGAGGAAAATTTCCTGTCGGATCTTGCGCGTGTCGTTAATAAAGCGGACAAGAGTCCTATTCCCGAAGAATCGGAAGCGTCATTGGTGGATCTTGTAGGCATTATTGCCGGCTCGGGCGAAGAGAATGCGCGACATGCCGGGTCATCCGTTCATTCGGATGTGCTTAAATACATAACTGATGCGTATTCTTCAAGCGGCTTTTACGATTCCGGTTTTAAAGGAAACCTGCCGGAATATTTTCTGCGAGGGAATAATACTAATTATCTTCCCGGTCAGGACGTCTTTCTTAATACCGGTTTAGGGCGTATCACTTCCGGTTTCGGTTATCGCGCCAAGTTCAGACGCATGCATAAGGGTGTGGACATTGCTATGAATGTAGGGGATACGGTGCGTGCAGCCATGTCGGGGGTGGTTGAAAGGGTTGACTATGAAGCTAACGGATATGGGCGTTTTGTAGTTCTCAGTCATGATGACGGCATGGAGACGCGTTATGCCCATCTTTCAGCTCCTTTGGTGGTGTGCGGGCAGCGTGTATCGTCAGGTCAGGCTATAGCGCTGAGTGGTAATTCCGGTAATTCCACAGGACCTCACCTGCATTTTGAAACCCGTTGTCAGGGACGTGCCGTCGATCCGCTTTCGGTATTCGGCATTCCATCAAGGAATGCTTTCAAAGAGCAAAGGGGAACGTACGTAGTGCGTCATGGAGACACAATAAGGAAGATCGCGCAGAAGTCGGGAATTGGCGTAATCCGCCTGTGTCAGCTTAATTTTGTAACAGAAGACGAATCGCTTGAGCCGGGTCGTATGCTCAGGCTCCGATAGCTGATAGGTTTGTTTGACTTGACTGTTTGACTTGACTGCCTGCAGTTTTCTAAATTTAATAGGGAATATAATGTGTATTTCCATGTTTTTTGCTATCTTTGCGCATCGAATAGGGATATATTTCAACTGAAACCATGTCAGGAATAGACTTGTAGGACATGGGCTGCCCCCGGGAAAGCACCTGTATAGGCTCGTTCCGGAGACCGGAAGCGAAAGCAAGCCGGCGGCTGTGAATGAATGCATTGCTACATATTTTAGCTATGCAGGAAGGGGGCTGTATTCTAATTTTTTTGTATTTACTTAACGGTTGCTCCTAACTCAGGATGGACGAATCCAGATGGTATGCCATTAAGACCCGTCAAGATTTCAAGGCGGAGGAAGTGTTGACGCCTTTGTGTGAAGAGGTGTTCTTTCCGAAGCATGTGGTCAAGAGTCCGTCAGGCACAAAGCGTAGGAGGGCAATCATTCCGCACGTACTTTTTATCAAGACCACTGAGCGCAATGCATTGGCATTGGAAACTGCAGGCAGGAGCATTCCCGGTCTTCCTGTGAGGTTCTGGATATACAGATATCCGGATAATAACGATATACAGATTATCACCGGTTCTCAGATCAATCTGCTCAGGCTTCTGACCGAAGAAGATTCGGCTCGATGCGAGATTTTCAGTAAGACAGACTTTAAGACAGGACAGCGCGTACGGGTGACCGGTGGAGAGTTCCAGGGATACGAAGGATACGTGCAACGGGTAAAGAAGAACCGGCACGTCATCGTGAAGATAGAGGGCATCTGCCTTGTAATGCTCCCTTTCATCCATCCGGACCTATTGGCGCCCATATCCTGAGATTAACTAAAGGAAAGGAAGGTGACCTGCCTTCATCTTTCAGTGCAATTTGTGGTTGCGCTGTTTAGTCTATGCCATTATTATTACATACTTCCTTAAGAGTATTTTTATCAGGTGTATAGTGTAGCCAGTGCTGATTGTGTAGATTTTCTGATTGTTTATCTGTATCTGTTAGTTTTTTATTACTCATTCATAAACATCTATATTTTAAGTAAGTAATAAAGATTAATGCACATAACGCCATTTTTTTGAGATGTTTTTGTCGCGTAATAAAGGAGCATATAGGCATATGCGACTGAATTACAAGGTAAAAGCAGCCAAAAAGAACAAGTTTTATAGTGCAAGATTTCATTACTTACATATTTTTTGTTACTTATGGCTAAACTGTCAATAATAGGAGCCGGGGATTTAGGGGAACAGATTGCCAATCTGGCGTTAAGGAATGGATGGGAAATTGAGGGATATTTTGATGACTTCATGCCTATAGGGACAATCCGTCAAGGTGGAATAGTAAGGGGAAGGGTTGAAGATATTGGTAATCAGATAGATATGAAATCGGGGGGGGTAATTGTAGCAATTGGATATAAACATTTTAAAGAACGTCAGGCTATATTCGAAAAAATCTCAGGGAAAATCAATATGGCTACAATTATTGACCGAACTGCAATTATAGATGAATCGGTAACAATTGGGGAAGGGAGCGTAATAATGCCGGGGGTAATATTGGATAAAAATGTCAGAATCGGAAAGAATGTCTTTGTTAACATATCTTCAACTATAGCCCACGATTCAGAGGTTGGATCTCATAGCTTTATTGCTCCACGTGTTGCCGTTGCAGGTTTTACAAAAATCGGGAAACGCTCTTTTATCGGGATAAACGCTACACTTATAGACAATATATCGCTTTGCGATGATATTCAGATAGGAGGAGGTGCAGTTGTCATAAATTCGGTTGCTGATAAGGGCACGTATGTTGGTATACCAGCGCGAAAAATACGATGAATAATAGAATTATAAAAATACTTTTACTTGGAGTCGGAGGCAATGTAAGTCAAGGAATTTTAACAGCCTTACGCCATTCTAACTTGAATTGCAGGATTATAGGGGCTTGTGTGTCTCCGGAATCGCTTGGTCTATTCTTTTGTGACAAGGCTTATATCTCTCCGTATGCGAATGACCCTAAATTCATAGACTGGGTTGTAGAAGTGTGTCGAAAAGAAAAAATAGATATAGTTTTGTCAGGAGTAGAAGAGAACCTTGTGGCATTAGAATCTAAGCGTTCTGAACTGAAAAAACTTGGTATTCCGTTTTTTAATACGCCATTACATTTGTTGGAAGTAGGGAATGATAAATTGTCTACATGTAGGTGGCTTAAAGAAAACGGATTGAATTATCCGAAGTTTGCTGATGCATCAGATCCTGATCAAGTTAAAGAGTTAGTTTTGGCAGTTGGATATCCGATTTTGGCAAAACCTTCAAAAGGTAAAGGTTCAGCAGGAATCTTTGTTATTAATAATGATGAGCAATTGTTATCGGCTCCCAAAAAGGGATATGTTTATCAAGAACTTATTGGAACTCCCGATACAGAATATACTGTAGGGTGCTATAATGACAGATACGGGGAGCTTAAAGGTATTATTATCATGCAACGATGGCTTAAACATGGCACAACTTTTAAGGCAGAGATCGTGCATAATGAAGCTATCAAGGATGAATGTGAAAGAATCTGCAAATTGTTTAAGGCTGTAGGTCCGCTTAATATTCAGTTGAGGATGCATGAAGGGAAACCGGTATGTTTCGAGTTGAATGTCCGTTTCTCGGGAACAACACCAATTCGTGCACACTGGGGTTTTAATGATGTAGAAGCCTTTATAAGGGAATACTTGTTTGATGAAGAAGTCTCTTTTTGTCCTGCAAAAGAAGGGATTGTATACAGGTATTATAATGAAGCCTATGTTAATCCCGATATGATTCGGGAACTTGGACATAACGGGTTTGTGGATAAGGTTGAATCTTTTGGTAATGTAAAGGAATGAAAGATAACATACTGATTACCGGAATAAATGGATTTGTGGGTAATGAAGTAGCAAACTTGTTATGTAATCAATACGATGTTTGGGGTATCGGGAGGCAATCTTATCCTAAAAATCCATTGCATGCCCGCTATGAGCAGGTTGATCTTACGGATGAGAAATCCATGTTGGATTATGCGTCACGCCATAGGTTTGATCATATAGTGCATTGTGCAGCATCACTTTCTTTTAATGACACTAAGATACTATTTGATGCGAACATAGCAGGTGTTTATAATCTGTTGAAGGTGGCTGATATGACAGGGGTTAAATCCATTGTATATATATCAAGTCTGCCGGTAATTGGAGTTCCGCTCGTTTTGCCGATAACGGAATCTCATCCGGTTAATCCGCGCACAAACTATCACCTGTCAAAATATGTAGGGGAATTGTTGCTTCAAAACAATCCACATCTCTCGGCAATCTCGTTGCGTATTCCCTCCCCTGTAGGAATCGGGATGCCCACGAACAAGATATTACCTGTATTTATAAGGAATTGTATTGATAACATTACGATTGAGCTATTGGGCAAAGGTGGACGTAAACAGAATTATATAGATGTCCGGGATATTGCCCGAGCCGTAGCTTTGGCTTTACAAAAAAACTGTAGTGGAGTCTATAATATAGCATCTGATAAGTCTGTAAGTAATCTTGAATTAGCGGAAATGTGTAAAAGCGTTTTACATTCTTCTACTGAGATAGTTTTTAAAGGTGAAGATGCAGATGAAGATTTAAAATGGGATGTTTCAATAGAGAAAGCTAAAACCGAATTAGGTTTTATTCCACTTTATAAATTAGAGGATACAATAAAAGATATTGCCCGATCTTTATGAAAATTTTAGTTTGCAGTGACATACATGGCAATTATGAGGCATTGAAGAGTATTGTCCCATATTTGTCAGATGTTGACATGTCCGTATGCCTTGGTGATATTGTAGGGTATGGGTGCGCTGTAAATGAATGTATAGACTTACTTCGTGATTCAGGTTTCAAATGTTTGCAGGGCAATCATGAAAGATACCTGATAGAAGGAATGGATGGTCAAAAGAAATTTCTAAACGAGTCGGTTCGTTTCGGTATAAATATAGCCGACAGGATAATAACTGACGCTAATCGGGAATGGCTGGCGGGATTGCCTGTTTCCTCAGGATATGTAATTGATAAACGCAAGATATTGTTTGTTCACGGGAGTCCGTTTGATCCTATTGATGAATATGTTTATGACAATACTTTTGACAGGGATCGTTTTTCATGTCTGGCTTACGACATAGTGGCTCTTGGTCACACACATCGGGAATTTAAGCAGTCTTTTGATGGAAAAATCGTATTCAATCCAGGCTCTATAGGACAGGCACGAGATTTCGAAGGCAAGGTATGCTTTTCAATTATTGATACGGAAAGTCTCGAAATAACCCGTTTGCGACTCCCTTATAACTATGAATCTCATCTGGATCTGTCTTCTAAATATGGCGGAGGAGAGTGGATATACAAACATTTCCAGACTATAATAAATCAAAAATAAGATATAGCGTAATGATACCATTTAATAAACCTTTCTTGACAGGCAAGGAAGCTCATTATATCTATCAGGCTGTGTATTCCGGCAAACTTTCAGGTAACGGAGTATACACCAAGAAATGTCAGAATTTTTTTGAAGAACATTATGGTTTCAAAAAAGCTCTAATGACAACATCGTGTACCGATGCTCTTGAAATGGCGGCGATCCTTTGCGACATCAAACCCGGAGATGAAGTGATCGCTCCCAGCTATACGTTCGTATCAACGGTGCTTGCATTTGTGCGCCAGGGCGCAAAGATCGTGTTCTGTGACAGTTGTGAAGATAATCCTAATATCGATCCTGACAAGATAGAGGCGTTGATAACCGAACGGACCAAGGTTATTGTTCCGGTGCATTATGCCGGAGTTGCATGCGACATGGACCGGATTATGGCTATTGCTGATAAATATCAACTGCTCGTAGTGGAGGATGCAGCTCAGGCGATTGATTCCTACTATAAGGGGCGTCCACTCGGTTCAATTGGTCATTTAGGATGTTTTTCATTTCATGAGACCAAGAATATCATTGCTGGAGAAGGAGGATTGCTTACAATTAATGACGATAGGTTTATTCGCCGTTCTGAGATTATTTGGGAAAAAGGGACAAACCGCAGCGAGTTTTTCAGGGGAGAGGTAAACAAATATGGATGGGTCGATAACGGCTCATCTTTTTTGCCTTCAGAGCTTATTTCTGCGTTCCTTTGGGCACAGATCGAGAATATGGATATGATTCAGACTCGCCGTAAGGAGATCTGGCAACGATATTATCAAGGACTGGCTTGTCTTGCAGACAAAGGTTTGTTGACATTGCCCGATATGCCGGAATATGCAACCAACAATGCCCATATGTTCTATATCGTGTGTCGCTCATTGGAAGAACGTACCAGGCTTATAAAGCATCTAAAGGATCATGAGATATTGTCAGTATTCCATTATCTGAGCCTTCATAAGAGCGGATATTACACGTCGCATCCGGAGTCTCGTCCCGAGAATTTCAAGATTATTGGCACGGAGAAGCATATATCATTTGATGGCACACAATCGGAAGAATTGACAGTGGAAGGTCTTGAGCTGCCGAATTGTGATCGTTTTGCGGATTGTCTTTTGCGTTTGCCTATGTTCTATGATTTAGAGAATCCAGAAGTGGAGACTATAATAGAAGCTGTAAATTCGTACTATGACAACAAGTAACATAATTGTTTAATCTCTGTTATGATTCTGCATTTATTTGATGATGAGAAAATTGTTGACAGGGCAATCGAATGCTTTGAAGAGGCTTTACCATACAGTAACAGAATTATAGTTTTCTTAAAGTCTGAATTTCCAAGATTTGTAAAAACTCAAGAAGGTGTTGAGTTTTATAGAGTTGGAGATTCTGTTGGAATTGATTTAACAAATATAAAAAAGGTTATAATCCATTTCCTTGATTTTAATAAAATTAGTTTTTGTTTAAAATTTATTCCGAAATATATTCCAATATATTGGGTAATATGGGGTGGAGACCTATATAACCAATTCCTTGATCTTAAAGGCTATAAACTTTATGATACAATAAGATTCATCCCGACTACTACAAATATTAAAAGACTTCTTGGCAGATGTGGATATATACCTCAAAAAGAAAAGCTAATGCTTTCTTTTCTAAAGGAAAGGGTGAGAGGTTGTCTTGTCATGTGTGAGGAGGAATATGGGTATTTAACAAAATATTTTTCCAATCAAACGGAGAATTTAGAAAGAATTCCATTCTTCTACAATAACATAGAGCAGCTGATTCCTGAAAGCCTTAGGGATAAATGGGTTGCAGGGAATACAATCTTGGCGGGCAATTCAGCATCGTTGACAAATAATCATAAATCTACATTTAAAATACTTTCCCGATGTATAAGTGACAGTTGCCAAGTGGTTGTTCCATTAAGTTATGGTGGCACTGAAAGATATAAAAAATTTGTTGTAAAAGAGGGACATAAATATCTTGGTAATAGGTTTTTGCCATTGGAACAATACATGCCACTGGATGAATATAATCAGTATCTGTTGTCTTCGGAAATTGCAGTGTTTGGTAGTTGGCGACAAGAAGCAGTAGGTAATATAATTGTGGCGTTGTATCTTGGAGCAAAAGTATTTGTGTCTTATCGTTCACCTTTATTGAGTTGGTTCGGTAATATGGGTGTACATATTTTTGAATTGGAAAAGATGACTCCCAAACAATTTAAAACCCCCCTTACTATGGATCAGAAATATGAAAACCGACAAATAATAAAAGAAATCTATAATAAGAAGAATCTGATTTCTCTAATTCAGAATGCTTTCATTTCGTGAGAGTTTAAGGAAACATTATGAATAAGTTTATTGCATTATCACAAGACGCAGAACAGTATCTTTGTTACAGGAATAAGGTTTATTCAAGAAATGATACATTCCCATTATCGAAGATGGGCAGGCTGAAGCTTGTATCTAAGATGTTTTTAAAGAATACAAACGGCTTTAGGGATCTTGCGTATTTTAGGATTGGCTCAGGTAGGATGACAGGTGTAATTAAGAAACTGTTTCCGCCTACAAATAATCTTGTTATAGAATGCAATGAGTTATCTGCCGGAGGATGTGTGTTCCATCATGCATTCTCAACATACATTAATGCGCATTCGATTGGTAGGCATTGTTCTTTTAGAAACAATACCACTATCGGTGAGAAGAATGGACTTAAACCGATATTGGAAGATGGAGTGTTTGTCGGACCGAATGTTGTTATAATAGGCAATGTCAGGATTGGCAGGAATGCTGTAATAGGCGCCGGATCTGTTGTTGTTAAAGATGTGCCTTCATATGCTGTAGTTGCGGGTAATCCTGCAAGAGTAATTACTATTTTGGAAAAGTGACACATTATAAATGGCATAGTAATTACTCATATGTTTGATCAGGTTATTTAATTGATTTAACTTATCGTTATTTTGAATAGTATTATTTCTAACTTACATGTCGGATGGTTGATTAATGCAAAGGCATCCGATGACGGAAAATATTTTATAGGTAATAAAAGATGGAATATATGTGTAGAATATAATCCGAATCCTACTTTTAAACTTCATAAGTTCTTAACAGAATCTGAATCTGGCATTATTCTTTTTGATGGAGTTGTTCTCAACCAAGACGATTTGTTTAAGAGGTATGATGTCAAAAAGTGGGATTCTGTAATATATAGTCTTTATGAGGAATTTGGAGTTGATTTCCCAGCTCACATAGAAGGTAGTTTTAATGGTTTCATTATAGATAATAAAAATAAGAGAATGGTTTGTTTCAGTGATCATGTCGGAAGCAAAGCTGTTTTCTATCAATGTGGAGAGAATGAAATTACAATAAGTTCGGATGTTACAAAAATATTTGATTTGAATATCAAATCCGGACGGAAAAATATCCTTGATATTAATTCTGCATATGCGTTGCTTTCATGTGGTTTCATGATTGACAATAATACATTGTGTTCCCATGTAAAAAGGCTAACGCCTGGATGTTTATTAGATATATCAACATTTTTGCAAGAACATGTATTTTATAATTTGTCTAATGTTGCAGATAATTCTATAAAGGAAGATGAGGCTATAGAAATGGTTGATCAGCTGTTTATCAAGGCTGTTAAAGATCAGTTTGAAAATGATATGGTGACTGAAAGCCATCTTGTAGCCTTGAGCGGAGGTCTTGATTCAAGGATGACATCTCTGATTGGGCATAAATTAGGATATTGTAATCAATTAAATATAACTTTTTCACAAAGTAATTATCTTGATGAAACGATAGCATCTGCAATTGCATCGGACTATAATCATGATTGGATGTTTAAGTCATTAGATTCAGGAAAATATCTTCTTGATGTAGATGATATAACAGAATTTACTGGCGGTGGAGTGTTGTATTATGGTATAGCACATGGTAATTCCCTTTCCAAGTTTATGGATTTTAGTCGTTTTGGTATTCTTCATTCCGGACAATTAGGGGATGTCATAATAGGGACTTATTATTCGACAAACAATCCTAATAAGCCGTATTCCTTGGATTCAAAATCTTTTGGTTCAACATTGCTTTCTAAAGTTGATATAAAAAATATACGGGAATATCCTAATGAGGAAATCGGTATTTATTATAATCGTGGATATAACGGAGTGTTGTATGCAGGGGGAGTATTGACGCAACAAAGGATAGAGACCTTATCTCCTTTTACACATAAGGGGTTTATGGATTATTGTCTTAAACTCCCCTTGAATTATCGAAGGAACCATCGTCTTTATAAAAAATGGATTCTTAAAAAACATCCTGACATAGCTGTTTATCCTTGGGAAAAAATAAAGGCAAGGATTGATTCCCCGTCAATCAGTCTGTTTGGGAAGAGTGTTCCATTGAGTACTCTGCCTTCTAAAGTATGCAATGCTTTCAAATATCATTTACTTAAGGCAGACCCTCTTAATAATAAACGTCATATGAATCCAATTGGTTATCATATTGCAAATAATGATGAGGTGTCCGGTTTTATCACCAATTATTATAATGAAAATATAGATTTGGTAGTGGATGCTGAGTTGCGTAAAGATATTGATAATCTGAATAATACAAATTCTCCAATCGAAAGAATAATGCTAATATCGTTGTTGTCTGCAATTAAAAGATTCAGATTGGAATGAAGAAGCATATTCATGATTTAGTTTAAGAGAGGTTGAATAAATAAATATGTCTACATTAGCTGATAATGCGGCAAAAGGTGTGAAGTGGACTGGATTAAGTTCATTTACAAATGCCTTAGTGAAACTTGTTCAGGTTTCGATATTGGCACATGTTCTTTCTCCCGGAGACTTCGGATTGATAGCCATTGCCTATATATTCCTTTCTTTAGGAGATATATTGGTAGATATGGGACTTACAACTGCTGTGCTTCATTTTCAGAACATATCTTCGCGTCAATATTCTTCTATTTTCTGGGCTAATGCGATTATCGGTGTGTTAATCGGAGCAATTATATTCTTATTCAGGAATATAATTGCTGATTATTATCATGATTCCGTTGTGGGCAGTGTCATAGGTTGGTTAAGTCTTAATATAGTGCTAATTTCAATTTCACGTCTTCATAGGACATACTTACAAAAGCAGCTTGAATTTAAGAAAATGTCTATTATTGAGATGTCTGGAAGTTTGGTAATGTGCGTGGGGTCAATTATATTGGCAATCAACGGATTTGGAGTATATAGTCTTGTATATGGCACTTTGATTTCTTCATTGTTTACAACAATCTTCCTTATGGTTAGCGTTCCGTCTCTGAATAGCCAGCTCAGTTTTTTTCTTTCCTTAAAATCAATAAAAGAATTTTATTCAGTCGGATTATACCAGCTGTTTGGCTCAATAGTTGAATTTTTTTCCAGAGAAATTGATACCATGTTCATAAGTTCATATTTCTCACTGACATTGCTGGGATATTATACACTCTGTAAGCAATTGGCTCAAAGGATATTTACGGTTGTGAACCCGATTATAGTGAAAGTTGCTGTACCCACACTCGCATTGCTTCAAGATAATCCCAAGGCAATATCAGATGCTTTTGTTAAGATGATTAGGGTTGCCTCAACGATAAATTATCCGATATATATATTATTGGCTATCGTTTCAAGGGAAGTGCTACGCGTTTTGTACGGATCTGCTTATATAAGTCAGAGTTCTTTGTTGACTCTTTTAGCGATTTATTATTCATTCTTATCTATAGGCAGTTTCACCGGGGTTCTTGTTGTGGTTAAAGGAAAAACTAAAAATGGATTGATGTTGAATTTGATTAGATTGTCAATCACACTTTGTGTTTGCTTTTTAAGTCAGAGACTGCCGTTTTTAGAATATGTTGCAGCAATGACCATCGGGACATTTATCTTAACTTTTTATGTTGGCTTTAGGTTGACAATCAAGCGCTTTATACCGCTTTCATTCAAACGCTATCTCAATGCTCAGATAGTACCTGCTGCAGCAGCAACTTTGGCAGGTTTAGTCGCGTGGCCAATTTGGAATTTCAATCTTGATAATGTGCTTGCATTCATAATTGTGCTTGTAATTTTCATGGCAAGTTATGTATCCATGAGTTTCTTGTTTAACAAGGACACAATGAGGTATATATGTCAAAAGATCAAAATTGCGGTTTAAGTCAGCAAGTTCAGTATGTAGATGAATCGTTTCAAAAAGTAATTATGGGAAATCAAAAAGGAAGAATATTGTTTGTTACAACATCTTATGAGCAGAAGGCAAATTCTGCGGCTATAAGGAATAACGCATGGGTTTCAGGTCTGATTGCAAATGGTTATCGGGTGGAAGTGTTAACTCCTGAATGGCCTGATTTCATGCGGTCGTCTTTTCTGATGTCTCAAAACAAAGCTCCCGTAATAAGGACAAAACTGCCTGAATTGAAAGCGTTATCATTGACTCGCAAAGAGCAGTCTGTGAAATTTCCCAAGTTTCTAATAGGATTAAGGCATATTATAAGGGATTTGATGTTTTTCCCGGATGTTTGTAAGAATTGGAAAAAACATGTGGATTGTATTGATCTTAATAAATATGATGCGCTTGTTTCTTCTTCTGATTTTAAAAGCTCACATATGGTGGCTTATGGTTTTAAAAAAAGATGTCCGAATCTAAAGTGGATTCAAGTGTGGGGGGATCCCTGGTCGACTGATATCAACTTAAGTTGGGTGCAACGCAGAAAAGCAGGAATATGTGAGAGAAAAATGCTCCAGGCAGCAGATGAGATTATATATGTTTCAGATCTAACGAAAAATGTCATGCAGGATATCTATAAAGAGTCGGCTGATAAAATGCATTATATACCGCGAGGTTTCTATAAACCTGTATATAAATGTTCGAATGCTGAATCTGGAAATAAACCTGAATATTCAATAGTCTATACGGGAGTGTTGTCAAAAGGTAGACATATTGAAGATTTCTGTGAGTCAATGGAGAGGTATAATGCGGAGCATTCAAAAAGATTTAAACTTGATCTTTATGGGAATTATAATCATGAGACAATACGTAATTTGAGTGTATACCCAAGTGTGCGATTTAATGAAAGCATAGATTATGATAGCGTATTGGATGTATATAAAAAAGCTGATATTCTTTTATTTGTTTCAAACGGGAATAATTCTTCTCAGATTCCGGGAAAACTTTTTGATTATCTTGGAACCACGCTCCCTGTGTTATGTCTGATTGAACCGGAAGAACCAAGTCTTGAAAACCTTCTGAATAAATATGATAACTGTTTTGTTGTCAAAAATATAAAGGAGTTAATCGATGACTCGTTTAAGATTATGAAAGAGATCATGGCGAAAAGTTATAAAATAGAAAAATCATTTTCTCCAGAAACAATTGGGGCGACACTGTCAAGAATTATTGAAACAGGTTCTTAGTATGTGTTGATTCTTGCAAGGAATTTGTTTAAAAAGGTTTCTATTATGATTTAATACATTATGATTGTCTATTTCGCATTCATGAGTCTGGCGCTGATCTCATATCTTACACCAAGATTACGAGATTCTAAGAGATGGTTCTGGGCATACAATGTTGTGCTTGCATTATTTCTATGTTTCGGATATATGTGCGGATCAGACTGGAGAACATATGAGCTTTTCTATAATGATATAGATTTTAATCATTTGTTTGATAATAATCATACAGAGCCCGGATATTATATTTATATGTTGTCATGGAAAGTTCTCGGTGTATCTTTTTGGCCATATTTTATAATTACAAAGTTATTTATATTTGTCATAATATCATACGCTATACATAAGTATGCAAGCCGGTTTATATATCTTACATGGTTTATTTTTCTACCTCAAGCTGGATTCTTTATCTTTATAGATAATCCGATGCGTAATGCCATAGCAGCCGCGATATTCTTGCTTGGCGTGAGATATATAATTAGCCGGAATTTCAAGATGTATTTATTGTTTTGTGTTTTAGCGTCTTCATTCCATGTCACGGCATTAATTTTGCCATTATTATATTTTGTGTTAGATAGGGAAATAAGCACTAAAGCATATATCATAACTTTCGTTATAGTGTTTGTGTTTTTTGGAGTTCCCGGGTTATTTGAGGATACTTTGGTTCGGGTTGGTGGTATAAATCCTTTTATATTGAATAAGGTTACATGGTATCTTCTAGGGGATACTCCGGATTCTGTCGGTAAGGCTTTTTCACTCGGAACATTGTTACAGGTTGTTGTGTATTTCTTTTTATTGTATTGTAGGGGAAATATTGAGAAAGAGAAATATGGTAGGCTAATACTCAATGCCTCACTATTGTTTGTAATAATTTTCAGAATTGGGATTGCATTAGCTATTTTCGGACGTCTTCAACTATATTTTGTGGTTTTTTATTGTGCGGGCATAAGTTGTCTGATAAAAGCATTTAAATATAGAAGTCAGTTTGTGTATCTGTTTTTCATAGTTTCTTATTCATCTTTTATCGGGTACAAAAATATTAGTATGAACGGGTGGAAATATGTGCCTTACACTAATTATATATGGTACGTATTGACAGGTAATACTCTTAGTTATGATCAACGGGACGATTATAATAAAAAACATACCCCATATAAAGATTCAATCAATCTTTATTCTAATGATAATTAATAAGTAAGGGATCACATTAAACACGTATTATTATCCCTTTAAAGGAATCACTTACTTAAGGATTATAATAAAATTAGTTTAGTACATGACAAAAAAATTGAAATCATGCTGTTAAACAGCTAAATTTTCAGGCAATTATATTTGTA